>JALSHL010000317.1 GCA_026982255.1 Paracoccaceae bacterium
CTAAAACGGGAAGCCATTACCCCACATGTAACTGAGCGGCTGCGTAAACGCATAGGACGCCCGGTTGACGTCATAGGTCAGCCGCCCCATGTTCGCCGACATCCCCTTGACCGCCTCGGTCATGGCAGGCACCGAGTGCGCCATTGCCCCGACGTCCTCCTGCATGGCGACCAGACTGCCGTTCATTTTTGCGATATTCTTGGTCATTTCTTTGATATTCCCGCCCATATCGGCGATATTTGCGTCCATGCTCTGCATAGTGGCACCCATCCCGTGGATATCGTCCGTCATGACCGCGAAGTTCCCGTTCATCTCGATCATCACGTCCGTCAGGGTGAATACCTTCTGCGCCATGCCATACATGACCCATGTAAAGGCCATCATGACAACGACAATTCCGGCTGTGGTGAGGACTATAAAGCGGCTGCTGTTTACACGCCGGTACATTCAATTTCCCCCAACCTGTTGGACTTCTGCAATATTCGGAACCGCAAAACCTGCAAGCACAGGTAGTCCCGCATTATCTATTTGAACTTCCTTATATAACAGATCGCTAACATTTCTAAGGAAAATTTTCGGCTATATTTGCCGAAAGGAATAACACCATGAAATAACAGTAAACTTTTGTAGATATCGCACTCCGGAAATCCGCGATACCCGGATTACGAACCGCCCGGCCCCACATACCGCAACCGGCCCATGCAACGCAAAATCCGGATATTCTCCGAAAATGAGTCGCAAGGCTGCACATGCGAACCGGTAACGCCAAACCTGCCCCGCGAAACACCCACTAAACCGGTTTAGTGGTTTTCAAAGCCTGCGCAAAAAATATTTATTTTACCGTTTGATAAAAAATAAAACCTGTGGCAACGTAGATAAAAACGACGCAACAGGAGGGCGCGATGCCAAACGATATGCAGACTTCGGGGATACGGGACCATCGTCTCGCGCCCGGAGATTACGCCGAAAACTTTTCCGACCTTCACCCGCCGATGGACGACCACGAGGCACTGGTCGCCGCCGACCGCTGCTATTTCTGCCACGATGCCCCGTGCATGGAGGCCTGCCCCACCACCATCGACATCCCGCTGTTCATCCGCGAGATTTCGACCGGCATGGCAACCGCGGCCGCTAAAACCATTTTCGCGCAGAACATCATGGGCGGCATGTGCGCCCGCGTCTGTCCCACCGAAACCCTGTGCGAGGAGGTCTGCGTGCGCGAGACCGCCGAACACGAGCCGGTACAGATCGGTCGCCTGCAACGCTACGCCACCGACGCCCTGATGGCCAAAGGGGAGCACCCGTTTTCCCGCGCCGCCGATACCGGCAAAAAGGTCGCCGTCGTAGGTGCCGGTCCTGCCGGCATGTCGGCAGCCCACCGTCTGGCCATGCACGGGCACAGCGTCACGGTTTTCGATGCACGTTCCAAGGCGGGCGGGCTGAACGAATACGGGATCGCCGCCTACAAATCTCCCGACAACTTCGCGCAGGCCGAAGTAGACTGGCTGCTGAAAATCGGCGGAATCGAGGTAAAACACGACTCGCCGATTGGCGGGGACATGACCCTCGACTCGCTGAAACGGGAATACGACGCGGTGTTCCTTGCCATCGGTCTGCGCGGGGTGAATGCCCTGCGGACCGAGGGCGAGGACCTCGAAAACGTGCGTGATGCGGTCGATTTCATCGCGGAATTGCGTCAGGCGAAGGACCTTTCCTCCATCCCCGTCGGGCGGAATGTCATCGTCATCGGCGGCGGCATGACCGCCGTGGATGCTGCCGTGCAGTCGAAACTGCTGGGCGCAGAGCATGTGACCATGGTTTACCGCCGCGGCAAGGAACGCATGAGCGCCTCGGAATTCGAGCAGGAACTGGCCACCTCCAAGGGCGTGCAGATCATTTACGGCGCTGCCCCGTTGCGGGTCATCGGCGACAAGGCTGTCGAGGCCGTGGAATTCGCCTATACCCGCGAGGAAAACGGCGCGCTGGTAACCACGGGCGAGACCTTTACCCTGCCTGCCGACCAGGTGTTCAAGGCCATCGGGCAAACGCTGGAGGGCGCCCCTGCCGGACTGGAAATCGAAGGCGGCAAGATCAAGGTCACCGGCAGCGGCCGGACCTCGGACCCGAAAGTCTGGGCCGGAGGCGACTGTGCGACGGGCGGTGACGACCTGACCGTGACCGCTGTCGCCGAAGGGCGCGACGCGGCCGAAGACATCAACACGAAACTGGGGGGCTAAACCATGGCTGATCTCACAAGCACTTTCGTCGGCATCAAATCCCCGAACCCGTTCTGGCTGGCCTCGGCCCCGCCCACGGACAAGGAATACAACGTCCGCCGCGCCTTCGAGGCCGGATGGGGCGGCGTTGTCTGGAAAACCCTGGGCGAGGACGGCCCGCCCGTGGTCAACGTCAACGGCCCGCGCTATGGCGCCATCTTCGGACCGGACCGCCGCCTGATCGGGCTGAACAACATCGAACTGATCACCGACCGCCCGTTGCAGCAGAACCTGCGCGAGATCAAGGCGGTGAAACGCGATTATCCCGACCGCGCCGTGGTCGTCTCGCTGATGGTCCCCTGCGAGGAACACGCCTGGAAGGCGATCCTGCCGGTGGTCGAGGAAACCGGCGCCGACGGGATCGAGCTGAACTTCGGCTGCCCGCACGGCATGGCGGAACGGGGCATGGGCAGCGCCGTCGGGCAGGTGCCGGAATATATCGAGATGGTCACCCGCTGGTGCAAGCAGAACACCCGTATGCCGGTGATCGTCAAGCTGACGCCGAACATCACCGACATCCGCAAACCGGCCGAGGCCGCACGCCGCGGCGGGGCCGATGCGGTCAGCCTGATCAATACCATCAACTCCATCACCTCGGTCGATCTGGACAATTTCGCGCCGGAACCGACGATTGACGGCTGGGGCGCGCACGGGGGCTACTGCGGTCCTGCGGTGAAACCGATCGCCCTGAACATGGTGGCCGAGATCGCCCGCAATCCCGAAACCGCCGATCTGCCGATCTCGGGCATTGGCGGCGTCACCACATGGCGCGATGCGGCGGAATTCATGGCACTCGGCGCCGGCAATGTGCAGGTCTGCACCGCCGCCATGACCTACGGCTTCAAGGTCGTGCAGGAAATGATCTCGGGCCTGTCCGAATATATGGACGAAAAAGGCATCGCCTCGACCGCCGAAATCGTCGGGAGGGCCGTGCCGAACGTCAAGGACTGGCAGGACCTGAACCTCAACTACATCACCAAGGCGAAGATCGACCAGGACTTGTGCATCAAATGCGGCCGCTGCTTTGCCGCCTGCGAGGACACCTCGCACCAGGCAATCACCATGTCGGACGACCGTGTGTTCGAGGTGCAGAACAACGAATGCGTCGCCTGCAACCTCTGCGTCAATGTCTGTCCGGTAGAGGGCTGCATCTCGATGGAGGCCCTCGCCCCCGGCGAGATCGACGAACGCACCGGCGAGACCGTAAGCGGCGAATACGGCAACTGGACCACGCATCCGAACAATCCCGGTGGCACCATGTGCAATGTGATGCCCGAGGAATGAACATTCGCCGTTGACCTTTCGGGGCGATCCGGCATGCTCGGGTCGCCCTTTTTCGATCAGGAATCCCCATGCCCCACCGCAACCGCACCGAAGTCCTGAAAGGCCATGCCGTGATGCTGTTGTTCTCGGTGCTGGTGGCGGGCTCGTTCAGCCTCGGCGGGATTATCGCGACGATGATCGATCCGGCGGCGCTCAATGCCCTGCGGTTCCTGATTGCCAGCGTGATCATCGGCACGCTGGTGTTCGCGCAAGGTGGTATAAGGCGCGAATACCTGCAGGACCCGTGGCGCTATCCGGTTATGGGCGGGCTGTTCGCCATCTATTTCGTTACCATGTTCGAGGGGCTGAAAACCTCGCCGCCGGTTTCCTCGGCGGCCATGTTCACGCTTACGCCGGTCCTTGCCGCCGGTTTCGGCTGGCTGCTGTTGCGGCAGGTCACCACACCGCGCATGGCGCTGGCGCTGGCGTTGGCCGCCGCCGGCGCGATCTGGGTGATTTTTCGCGGCGATATCGACGCCATCCTCGCCTTTGATATCGGGCGGGGAGAGGTAATCTTTTTCTTCGGAGTCGTCGCCCATGCCATCTATACCCCGATGATCCGCAAGCTGAACCGCGGGGAGCCGCCGCTGGTGTTCACCTTCGGAATGCTGGTTTCCGGTTTCATCCTGCTGTCGGCCTATGGCGCCCCCGCCATTTTGCAAACAGACTGGAGCGCCCTGCCCGCCATCGTCTGGATCACGCTCGCCTATCTGTCCGTATTCGCCAGCGCCACCACGTTTTTCCTCGTGCAATACGCCACCCTGCGCCTGCCGAGCGCCAAGGTCATGGCCTATACCTATCTGGTCCCCGCATGGGTCATCCTGTGGGAATTCGCGCTCGGCAACGGCTTCGTTCAGCCCTTCGTGCTGGCCGGCGTGGCGCTTGTGGTGGTGGCTTTGTTGATGCTGCTGAAAGATTGACCGGAACACCGGCAGACAATGCCCGCTTTTGCGGCAGTTTCCGGCATTTTGCAAAATCTCCAAACAATTTCTTGACTGGTTGACCGGCTATGCTAGCGTCAACCTGACCAGATGGTCAAAAGATTACTTCGGGAGGGGTTGGCATGTCCGATCGCACACAAACGGCACCGAATGACCTGAGCGCATTCTGGATGCCTTTCACGGCAAACCGCCAGTTCAAGAAAAACCCGCGCATGTTCGTCGCGGCCGACGGCATGTATTATACCACCGCCGACGGGCGCAAGGTGCTGGACGGCACCGCCGGCCTGTGGTGCGTGAACGCGGGCCACAACCAGCCGCGCATTGTCGAGGCGATTGCCAGACAGGCGGCGGAACTGGACTACGCCCCCGCCTTCCAGATGGGCCACCCGAAGGCCTTTGAGTTGGCCAACCGCATTGTCGATATGGCGCCGGACGGAATCAACCATGTGTTCTATACCAACTCCGGCTCGGAATCGGTGGAAACGGCACTGAAAATCGCCATCGCCTATCATCGTGCGCGCGGCGAGGGCACCCGCACCCGCCTGATCGGGCGCGAGCGCGGCTATCACGGGGTCAACTTCGGCGGCATTTCCGTCGGCGGCATCGGGCCGAACCGCAAGACCTTCGGCAACCTGCTGACCGGTGTGGACCACCTGCCCCACACCCATATCCCCGAGAACGCCTTTACCCGCGGCCAGCCCGAACACGGGGCCTATCTGGCGGACGAACTGGAACGGATCGTGGCCCTTGGCGACGCCAGCAATATCGCCGCGGTGATTGTCGAGCCGATGGCCGGCTCCACCGGTGTTCTGCTGCCGCCGAAGGGCTATCTGGACCGGCTGCGCGCGATCACGAAAAAACACGGCATCCTGCTGATTTTCGACGAAGTCATCACCGGTTTCGGTCGTCTCGGCTCCGCTTTCGGGGCAACGCATTACGGCGTGACACCGGACATCATGACCACGGCCAAGGGGCTGACCAACGGCGTCATCCCGATGGGGGCGGTGCTGACCACCAGCGAAATCCACGACGCCTTCATGACCGGTCCCGAAAATATGATCGAGCTGTTCCACGGCTATACCTATTCCGGCAACCCCATCGCCTCGGCCGCCGGATTGGCGACGCTGGAAACCTACAAACAGGACGGCCTGTTCGAAAACGCCCGCGATCTGGCCGGATACTGGGAGGACGCGCTGCATGCCCTCAAGGGCCTGCCGCATGTGATCGACATCCGCAACGAGGGGCTGATCGGCGCGATCGAGTTGCAGCCGATCGAGGGCGCACCGACCAAGCGGGCGTTCCAGGCCTTCCTCGATGCCTATGAGGCCGGCATCCTGATCCGCACCACCGGCGACATCATTGCCCTGTCGCCGCCGCTGATCATGAACAAGGGGCATATCGACGAGTTGATCGGCAAGCTGGCCGATGTTCTGAAAAATCTGGACTAGGGAGAAGTATCATGGCTGCACCCGGCGAAAACATGAAAGTGGACGGCGACCGCCTGTGGGACTCGCTGATGGAAATGGCCAAGATCGGGCCGGGCGTCGCGGGTGGCAACAACCGCCAGACCCTGACCGACGAGGACGGCGAAGGCCGTGCCCTGTTCCAGAAATGGTGCGAGGCGGCGGGCTGCACCATGGGCCTCGACCAGATGGGCAACATGTTCGCGCGCCGCGAGGGCACCGACCCCGACGCCCTGCCCGTCTATGTCGGCTCGCATCTGGATACGCAGCCGACAGGCGGCAAATACGACGGGGTTCTGGGGGTTCTCGGCGGGCTGGAGATCATCCGCACGCTCAACGACCTCGGCGTGAAAACCAGACATCCGATTGTCGTCACAAACTGGACAAACGAGGAAGGCACGCGCTTTGCCCCTGCCATGCTGGCCTCGGGCGTGTTCGCGGGGATGCACACGCAGGACTGGGCCTATGAAATCGAGGACGCCGAGGGCAAGAAATTCGGGGACGAGCTGAAACGCATCGGCTGGCGCGGCGACGAAGAAGTCGGCGCACGCAAAATGCACGCCTTCTTCGAGCTGCACATCGAACAAGGCCCGATTCTGGAGGCCGAAGGCAAGGATATCGGCGTGGTCACCCACGGTCAGGGCCTGAGCTGGACGCAGGTGACAGTGACCGGCAAGGAAAGCCACACCGGCTCCACCCCCATGCCGATGCGCAGGAACGCCGGTCTGGGCATGGCGCGGATGCTGGAACTGGTGGACGAGATCGCCTGGAGCCACAAACCCGATGCCGTGGGTGCCGCGGGACATATCGATGTCTACCCCAACTCGCGCAACGTCATTCCGGGCAAGGTGGTGTTTACCGTCGATTTCCGCTCGCCGGACCTCGACACCATCACCGATATGGAGACCCGCTTCCGCGAAGGCGCGCAGAAAATCGCGGACGACATGGGCTTGCAGGTGGAATTCGAGAAGGTCGGCGGGTTCGATCCGGTCGCCTTCGACGAAACCTGCGTCAGTGCCGTGCGCAATGCCGCCGAGCGTCTGGGATATTCGCACCGCGACATCATTTCCGGCGCCGGTCACGACGCCTGCTGGATCAACCGCGTTGCCCCCACCGCCATGGTCATGTGCCCCTGCGTTGACGGGCTGAGCCATAACGAGGCGGAGGAGATCTCGAAAGAATGGGCCACGGCGGGGGCCGATGTGCTGCTGCATGCGGTAGTGGAAACGGCGGAGATCGTGGGGTGATTCACGGGGGCGCTGCCCCCGCACCCCCGGAGTATTTGAGCAAAAAAGAAACTGGCAGGAGCCAGAGACAGGGAGGGTTGAAATGACCAAGGTAATCAAAGGCGGCACGGTTGTGACCGCGGACCTGACATACAAGGCCGATGTGAAAATCGAGGGCGGCCGGATTGTCGAGATCGGTCCCGACCTGAGCGGAGACGAGGTGCTGGACGCCACCGGCTGCTACATCATGCCCGGCGGTATCGACCCGCACACCCATCTGGAAATGCCCTTTATGGGCACCTATTCCAGTGACGATTTCGAAAGCGGCACCCGCGCGGGGCTGGCCGGCGGCACGACGATGGTTGTCGATTTCGCCCTGCCCAACCCGGGCGAAAGCCTGCTGGATGCGCTGAAACGCTGGGACAACAAATCCACCCGCGCCAATTGCGACTATTCCTTCCATATGGCGGTAACATGGTGGGGCGAGCAAGTGTTCGACGACATGCAGGAGGTCGTGGGCCGCGGCATCAATACCTTCAAGCATTTCCTTGCCTACAAGGGCGCGCTGATGGTCAATGACGACGAGCTTTACGCCAGTTTCAAACGCTGCGCCGAACTGGGCGCCACCCCGCTGGTGCATGCGGAAAACGGCGACGTGGTGGCGGAACTGACCGCACAACTGCTAGCCGAGGGCAACACGGGACCGGAGGCACACGCCTATTCCCGCCCGCCGCAGGTGGAGGGCGAGGCAACCAATCGCGCCATCATGATCGCCGACATGGCCGGTGCGCCGCTCTATGTCGTGCATACATCCTGCGAGGAGAGCCACGAAGCCATCCGCCGCGCCCGCATGCAGGGCAAACGGGTCTGGGGCGAACCGCTGATCCAGCATCTGACGCTGGACGAAAGCGAGTATTTCAACAAGGACTGGGACCACGCCGCCCGCCGCGTCATGTCCCCACCCTTCCGCAACAAGCAGCATCAGGACAGCCTCTGGGCCGGCCTGCAATCGGGCAGCCTGAGCGTGGTGGCCACGGACCATTGTGCCTTTACCACGGAGCAGAAACGTTTCGGCGTCGGGGACTTCTCCAAGATCCCGAACGGCACCGGCGGGCTGGAGGACCGGATGCCGATGCTCTGGACCCACGGCGTCAACACCGGGCGCCTGACGATGAACGAGTTTGTCGCCGTAACCTCGACCAATATTGCCAAAATCCTGAACTGCTATCCGAAAAAGGGCGCGGTGATGGTCGGGGCCGATGCCGATCTGGTGGTCTGGGACCCCGAAAAAGAAAAAACCATCTCCGCCAACAGCCAGCAGTCATCTATCGACTACAACGTGTTCGAGGGGCATCACGTCAAAGGCCTGCCGCGCTATACCTTGACGCGCGGACAGGTGGCCGTGATGGATGGCGAGATCAGAACGCAGGAAGGCCACGGCGAATTCGTCGCCCGCGAGCCGAATGCCACCGTCAACAAGGCACTTTCCAAATGGAAAGACCTGACCGCTCCGCGCCCTGTCGAGCGCAGCGGTATTCCGGCAAGCGGGGTATAATTGCGTGTCTTCCGAAGTTGTAATCAAGGCCGAACACCTGAGCCTGACGTTCGAGACAAACGACGGGCCGGTGCACGCGTTGCAGGACGTCAATCTGGAAATCAAACGCGGGGAATTCGTCAGCTTCATCGGCCCGTCCGGCTGTGGCAAGACGACATTCCTGCGGGTGATGGCCGACCTGGAACAGCCCACCGGCGGTTCCATCTGCGTGAACGGAATGACACCGGCCGAGGCCCGCAAGGCCCGCGCCTATGGATATGTGTTTCAGGCCGCCGGCCTGTATCCGTGGCGCACGATCGGTGGTAACATCCGCCTGCCGCTGGAAATCATGGGCATTCCAAAGGCCGAGCAGGCCGAGCGGGTCGCCAAGGTCCTGAAGCTGGTGCATCTGGAAGGATTCGAGAAAAAATTCCCGTGGCAGCTTTCGGGCGGCATGCAGCAGCGTGCCTCCATCGCGCGGGCGCTGGCCTTTGATGCCGACCTGCTGCTGATGGACGAACCCTTCGGCGCGCTGGACGAAATCGTGCGCGATCACCTGAACGAACAGTTGCTGGAGCTTTGGGCCGAAACCAACAAGACCATCTGTTTCGTCACCCACTCGATCCCCGAGGCCGTCTATCTGTCCACGAAAATCGTGGTCATGTCGCCCCGCCCCGGTCGCGTTACCGATGTGATAGAAAGCACCCTGCCCAGAGAACGCCCGCTCGATATCCGCGAAACGCAGGAGTTCCTCGACATCGCGCACCGCGTCCGCGAGGGACTGCGTGCGGGGCATGGCGATGAATAGCGCGGGGGCAGCATGAAACGGCTCTGGAACAGGTTCGGACCGGTGATCACCGTGGTTTTCGGTATTATCGTGCTGTGGTATGTCATGGCCGTGGCGCTGAATTCCGCATGGACCATCGACAAACTCGGCCGCACCGGTGGCGAGTTGAGCGTGGTCGAGCATATCGCCGATACATGGTCGCAGGACAAACCGAAGCTCCCTGCCCCGCATCAGGTGGTGGCGGAGATATGGAAAACCACGGTGCAGAAAAGCATCACCTCCAAACGCTCGCTGATCTATCACGCATGGATCACCCTGTCGGCGACGCTGGCGGGGTTCGGTCTCGGCACGGTTCTGGGGATATTGCTGGCCGTGGGGATCGTGCATAACAAGGCCATGAACCTGTCGGTGATGCCATGGGTGATTGCCAGCCAGACCATCCCGATTCTGGCCATCGCGCCGATGATTATCGTGGTTCTGAACGCAATCGGCGTAACGGGGCTGTTGCCCAAGGCGATCATCTCCATGTATCTGAGCTTCTTTCCCGTGGTGGTCGGCATGGTCAAGGGGTTCCGCTCGCCGGACCAGATGCAGCTGGACCAGATGCGCACATGGTATGCCAGCAAATGGCAGACGTTCTGGAAACTGCGCTGGCCCTCCTCCATGCCCTATCTGTTCACCTCGCTGAAAATCGGCGTGGCTGCGGCGCTGGTCGGCACCATCGTGGCAGAGCTGCCGACGGGCGCGGTGCGCGGCCTTGGCGCGCGGCTGCTGGCAGGCAGCTATTACGGGCAGACCATCCAGATATGGTCGGCGCTGCTGATGGCGGCCTCGCTTGCCGCCGGACTGGTGGCAATCGTCTCGCTGGTGGAACGGTTCACGCTTAGACGGATGGGGATGCTGCGATGAATACCACGCTTGTTCTCGGGGCCATCGTGTTCTGGCTGGCGGCCTGGGGGCTGAATATATGGCTCTCGAAACAGAAACAGACGCGGTTCATCCGCGTGATCGTGCCCGTGATATTCGGCATTACCCTGCTGGTGGTGTGGGAACTGCTGGTGCGCGGGCTGAACATCAAGGCGGTGCTGCTGCCGCCCCCCTCGATGATCGGGGCGAAGTTTGTCGACAGCCTGCCGATCCTCTGGGCCGATTTCCAGCAGACCTTTATCAAGGGCGCCCTGTCGGGATATTTCATCGGCTGCGGCGCGGCTTTCCTAACCGCCATTGCCATCGACCGCTCGCCGTTCCTGCAAAAGGGGTTGTTGCCGGTCGGCAATTTCGTGGCCGCCCTGCCGATCATCGGCATGGCTCCGATTCTGGTGATGTGGCTGGGATTCGGCTGGCAATCCAAGGCCGCAGTCGTGGTTATCATGGTGTTCTTCCCGATGCTGGTAAACACCGTGCAGGGCCTGCAGGCCGCGGATCATATGCAAAAGGACCTGATGCGCACCTACGCGGCCTCCTACTGGCAAAGCCTGTTGAAATTGCGCCTGCCCGCGGCGGCACCGTTTATTTTCAACGGATTGAAAATTTCCACGACTTTGGCGTTGATCGGCGCTATCGTGGCAGAGTTCTTTGGCTCGCCCATCGTCGGCATGGGTTTTCGTATCTCGACCGAGGTAGGAAGGCTCTCGCTGGATATGGTGTGGGCAGAGATTGCGGTAGCGGCGATGGCCGGCTCCGCATTTTACGGTGTGGTATCGCTCCTGGAGAGAGCAGCCACGTTCTGGCATCCGTCCCAGAGGGGATAGGGCAATCAACATGGAGAGTATGATATGAACAAGATGTTAACAGGCGCGCTGACCGGCGCCATGATGTTCGGCGGTTTCGCCGCGCAGGCGGCCGACGACGTGACGCTGCAGCTCAAATGGGTGACGCAGGCGCAGTTCGCCGGTTACTATGTGGCTCTCGACAAGGGTTTCTACGAGGAAGAAGGCCTCGACGTGACCATCAATCCGGGCGGCCCCGATATCGCCCCGGTGCAGGTTCTGGCCGGTGGCGGTGCCGATGTGATCCTCGACTGGATGCCCTCGGCACTGGCCGCGCGCGAAAACGGGGTTCCGGTGGTGAATATCGCACAGCCGTTTGCCTCTTCGGGCATGATGCTGACCTGCCGCAAGGACAGCGGCATCAAGACACCCGAGGATTTCCGCGGCAAGACGCTCGGCGTCTGGTTCTTCGGCAACGAGTATCCGTTCCTGAGCTGGATGTCGAAACTCGGCATTCCGACCGACGGCGGACCGGATGGCGTGACCGTCCTGAAGCAGGGCTTCAACGTCGATCCTATCCTGCAGGGTCAGGCCGATTGTGTCTCCACCATGACCTATAACGAATACTGGCAGATCATCGACGCGGGCCTGACGCCTGACGATCTGGTCGTGTTCAAATACGAGGACCAGGGCGTGGCCACGCTCGAGGACGGCATGTATGTTCTGGAGGACAACCTGAAAGACGCCGCTTTCGTTGACAAGATGGTCCGCTTCGTGCGCGCCTCGATGAAAGGCTGGAAATGGGCCGAGGAGAACCCGGACGAGGCCGCGATGATCGTTCTGGAAAACGACGCCTCCGGCGCACAGACCGAGGAACACCAGAAACGCATGATGCGTGAAATCGCCAAGCTGACCGCCGGTTCCGACGGCACGCTGGACGAAGCCGCCTATCAGCGCACGGTGGACTCGCTGCTGTCCGGCGGCTCCGATCCGGTCATCACCAAAGAGCCGGAAGGCGCATGGACCCACATGATCACCGATCAGGCCTTGAAATAGGTTTGGCCATCCTCAAAAAACCGGAAACGCCCGCGAAAAACCGCGGGCGTTTTTATTTCTTTCACAAAAACATCGTGAATTTGTTCAGGAAACATGTTGAGTTTGCGGCGGCTTTTCCGCAGACTGTTCCACTCGCCCGTCGGGGCGTTTGGAAATATGCGCAAAGCAAATTTATTAAACAGGAAGGACATCCCAGATGATCAACTCCGCTCGCCGCACCTTCAATATGGCCCTCGGGGCCACTATGCTGAGTGCGCTTTTGTCGACCGCAGCCTATGCTGCCGAAACCGTGAAAATCACCATCCTCGGGGTCGGCGACGTCTATAACTTCGCCGAATCCAAGGGCCGTGGCGGTGTTGCCCGCCTGAATGCCGTGGCGCGCGCCGAACGCGCTGCCAACCCGAACACCATCTATGTCATGGATGGCGACATGCTGTCGCCCTCGATCCTGTCCGGTTTCGACAAGGGCCAGAACATGATCGACCTGACCAATATCGTGCCGTTCGACCTCGCGGTTCCGGGCAACCACGAGTTCGACTTCGGCGTCGATAACTTCCTCAACAAGATGTATGATTCCGAATACCCGTGGGCAGCGGTCAACATCACCAATGCGGACGGCTCGGCCATTGTCGGGCTCGAGGGCGTGAAGATGATGGAATTCGAAGGCGTGAAAGTCGCGCTTGTTCCCGTCGCACAGGACACCACCCCCGAGGTATCGAGTTCCGGCGACCTGGTATTCGGCCCGACCGTTGACATGGGTGTCGCCGCCGCCCGCGCCGCCCGTGCAGACGGAGCCGACATCGTGATCGGTGTGGTCCAGACCAATTTTGCCAACGACCTGAAAATGATCCGCAGCAATGCCTTCGACGTTATCATGTCCGGTGACGACCACGGCTATGCGACCTCCTACGACGGGAAAACCGCCTATGTGGAGACCTCCATCGACGCGCGCTTCCTGTCGCCGGTCGACATCACCGTGACGGTCACCGAGAAAGACGGCAAACGCAAAGTGCGCTGGGTGCCCAACTTCCGCTTCATCGACACGGCCAATGTAACGCCGGATCCCGAAACACAGGCAATGGTCGATGCGCTACAGAAAAGCCTCGACGAGAGTCTGGATGTGGCCATCGGCGTGACCGAGGGTCCGCTCGATACCCGTCGCAACAGCGTGCGCAGCATGGAAACCGCCTTCGGTAACCTCGTGGCCGATGCGATGCGTGCCGCAACCGGTGCCGATGTGGCAATGGCCAATGGCGGCGGCATCCGCGCCGACCGCACCTACGACGCCGGCACCATGCTGACCCGTCGCGACATCCTGACGGAGCTGCCGTTCGGCAATGCGACCGTGATGACAGAAATCACCGGCCAGCAGATTCTGGACGCGATGGAAAACGGTGTGAGCCAGGTGGAAAAAGGCTCCGGCCGCTTCCCGCAGGTCTCGGGTATGGAGTTCGTCTATGATCCCAGCGCCCCGGCCGGCTCGCGTATCGTCTCGATCAAGATCGGCGGCGAGGATCTGGACGTGAACAAGCTCTACACCTTCGCGACCAACGACTACGCTCTTGGCGGCGGTGACGGTTACGGCATGCTTGGCGGTGGTCGCGTGCTGATCAACTCCGGCAACGGCAACCTGATGGCCAACGATGTGATCGACTACATCATCGCCAACGGCGGTGTGAAAACGAAGGTCGAAGGCCGCATCAAGGTGGTTGGCGAGTAATCG
This sequence comes from Paracoccaceae bacterium, assembly GCA_026982255.1. Classification (GTDB taxonomy): domain Bacteria; phylum Pseudomonadota; class Alphaproteobacteria; order Rhodobacterales; family Rhodobacteraceae; genus NORP23. The sequence continues at coordinate 14,039 of JALSHL010000317.1, forward strand.
CCCCCTGCCGACATCAAACCCCGCGGTTCGCGCCGCGGGGTTTTTTTATTTCGTAAAGCGCAGTTCCAGAACGTTGGTGTGTGATTCGGTCAATCCGGCAAGCGGGATCAGGAAGCGCCGTTCGGGGCGCACATCGACCGGTTTGCTCCAGGCGAGCGCCCCGTCGGCATACACCTCGATAAATCCGCGCGCGGGTGCCGTAAACCGGACCTGCAACGCCTCCATCCCGCGCGGCGAAAGCGGCAGGCTGATCCGCTGTGGCATCACCAGCCTGATCAGCGGTTCCTGTGTCACGACATGAATCTGGCGCTGCGCGGGCGGTTGGGTCCCGACCAGATCGCGCGCGACCCGCAATCCGGTTTCGCGCCCCTCCTGCCAGCTCCAACCGGCGGTCTCCACCGGACGCAACAGGTTTCCCGCCGCATAGTAGCGCGGATCGGAACAGCGGCCGAACTGGTCAACCACCGGCCCGCCCGTCCCGCGGTCCATCTGCAAATGCCCCGACCGGCCGAGACCGGATTCCGGTGTGAACGCGCCGGTAAGCAGAACCCCGTCGCAGGGAATGTCGCGCTGGCCATCCGGCCCCTCGACCGTGGCCGAGGTGACCGTTTCTCCTCCATTGATCCGCACGAGACGGGTTTGCAAATGGAGCGGAATACCGGTCAGTTTCGGAAACAGGCCCGCAGGCCAGCGCGCAACGGTCGTGGCCCCCTCGCCGATCATGGCAACCGGTCTGATCCCTGCATGGCGGCAAGTCTGGATGGCCGAGAACGAGACAAGCTCGGTTCCGACGATCAGCGGGCGCAGAAACGGCCGGCGCCCCTCCAGATAGACCAGCGACTGCAAGGCGCCGGTATTCAGTATCCCCCGCGCCCGCACCCCCGATACCAGCCGCGCCGCCCGTGGCGTCTCGCGAACACCGGTGGCATAGATCACACGGCTTGCCGTAATATCCCGCACGCCTTCGGGCGTTGCCAGTGTCAGACACGGCCCCGGCTTTATCCCGGCAACACTTGTATCGGTGCGGATTTCCACACCGGCCTTCAGGGCCGCCGAAACCAGTTTTCGCGCATATTGCGGGCCGGTAAGGATACGGCGGAACTCGCGCCAGCCGAACGGAGGATGGCCGCAGTGGCGCGGTATGCCACCGGCGACGGGTTCGCGCTCCAGCACCACCACGCGGGCAATACCGCGGCGCTTCAGCTCCGTTGCGGCGGCAAGACCCGAGGGACCACCACCGATCACCGCAACGTCGATATCCGGTCCTTCGCCCAAATCAGTCATCACCGACCTCCGGTGCCAGCGTGATTTTGAAATGACCGTCCGTGATCCCTGCCAGTCTTGCCGAGCAATAGAACCCCTGACACCGCCCCATCGTGGCCCGCGTCCGGCGTTTCAGACCGGCCAGCGAGCGCGCGGCGAGCGGACCTTGCAAGGCCGCCTCTATCTCGCGGCGGGTCACCATCTCGCAATGGCAGATGATCTCGCCATGGTCCGGTTCCTGCCAGTCGCGCGGAAACCTTTCGGCAAGGCGGGCGGCCTGCGGGACAGAAGGGCTTTCAATCGGCCGGTGTCCCTTGCCGTCACGGTTATAAAGGCCGAACACATGTTGCGCGATTCCCAGCGCCGCGCTCAGGCCGGTGGAACGGATCGCCCCGACCGTGATCCAGTTGCGGTCCGGTGTCTCGCTGATCCGGTATTCCTTGAACTCGCAGGCCGGCCGCAATCCGGCATAAATCGCCGTAACCGGCATATCGGCCAGCGCCGGAATTTTCCCGACTCCCGCGTCGATCAGCGATTGCAGCGTTTCACGGTCGGTCGAGGCATCGGTGCGGCTCTGCTGGTCCTCCGCCGTCGGCCCGACGGCAAGGTTGCCGAACACGGTCCGGAACAGCACAATTCCCTTGGTGCGGGCAGTCGGCACCGGCAGAATAATCGCCGTAGCCAGCGTCGAGGCCGCCTTGTCGAACACAACGAACTGCCCCTTGCGCGGCGTGATGGTGAAACGGCTCTCTCCCAGCAGATTACGATCCAGCAGATCCCCGTAAAGCCCCGCACAATTGATCACATGACGCGCCTCCAGCCGTCCCCGCGAGGTTTCCAGCGACCAGCCGCCATCCGCGAACGCACCCCCCGTCACCTCGCAATCGACAAACACCCGCGCCCCGTTGTCCAGCGCCTGTTGCAGATAGGCATGGGGCGCCGACCACGGATCGATCAGGCTTTCGCCCGGAATATGGATAGCCGCCCGCGCCTGCGTGGACAGATGCGGCTCGGCCGCGCGCAGGCTGGCAGCATCGACCAGCACCGCATCCGGCACGCCGTTATCATGGGCCTTGCGCAGAATCTCCGGCAACGCCGCCTCCTGCTCCGCAGTCCAGGCCACGACATAGGCACCGGTCCGCTCCAGCGGCAGCCCCATGGCCTCGTGAACCTCCAGATACTCGCGATAGCCCGCCTGTATACAGGCCAGCTCCAGCGAATCCGGCGGTGCATCGAACCCTGTATGCAGGATGGCGCTGTTCGCCTTGCTGGCCCCGTCGAGGATATCGGTCGCCTTCTCCAGCAACGCCACCCGCGCACCCTCCAGCGTAAACCGTCGCGCCATTGCACAGCCGACCACACCGCCGCCAATGATCGCCACGTCAAAGGTTTCCTCTGCAAGCCGCCTGTCCATGTTCACCGCCGCTCCACAAAGGGAAACGGTCCGTCCAGCGGGGCCACCCGCACCGGATGGGTGATGAGGCTGCGCTCCGGCGTCCAGTGGTGCAGCAGATAGGACGGCACATCCAGCAGGAACTCCGATGGATGCGATTGCGTCAGGTCCAGCGCCAGCGGCATACCGATGCTAGGCGCGGTGGTCACAACGGTGCCGGCCCAGCGGGTATGGGTGTGCAAATGGATATGCCCGCAAAGGACCCGCTCGATATTGTCCTGCCCCGCAACGATCTCCCGCAGGCACTCCGCCCCGAGAAACCCGTCCTGATCGCTCTCGGGCACACCGCATTTCAGCGGCGGGTGATGCAGGAACAGCAGCGCCGGCTTGTCGCCCCCCTCCGCCAGCGCCTGTTCGAGCCAGCGCGCGCGAGCCGCGCATATCTCGCCCCCCGGCGCATCGGGAATCGTGCTGTCCAGCGCGACCAGATGCAGCGGAAACCCCGGAACCGTGAAAGACAGAAAATCACCGTCAGGCGCGGGACAGGCCGCCTTGCCAAAGACCTTTCGCAGCGTGGCGCGATCGTCGTGATTGCCCGGAATGACGAAATACGGGCAGTCCAGACCGGACAGAATAGCGGCCGCACGGCGGGCCTGCCCTTCGGTTCCGTCATTGGTGATATCGCCGCTGACCAGCACCACATCCACCGGCAAGGGTTGCGCATTGATATCGGCGACACAGGCGGCGAGGTTCTCGGCCATCGGTGCCACGCCGAAGGTCCTGTGCCCCGCCTCCGCGATATGGGTGTCACTGATCTGCGCGATAAGCATCGGTTTCCCTGCCATGCAAACCGGCCGGCCACAGCGGGCCGGCCTGTTGTCAGTTTCCGTCGGTTCCCTGAAGGTTGGTCGGTGCAAACACCCCGCCGAACGCACCGCCCGGGTTGCTCTCCGGTTCCGCGGCCGGGGCCGTGCTGTTCAGGTTGGTCGGTGCGAAGACGCCACCGAATGCCCCGTTTGACTCCGGCGCTGCCGGTGCCTCGGTAACCGTCGGATCAACCGTGGAGCGGCCGAAAATATCGACACCGGAATGCGCCGCCTCCAGTCGCTGCTGGAACCGCTGCTGGCGCAGGGCCTCGATCCGCTCGGCGGCCAGCGCCTGCTTCTCGGCCAGCACCCGCGCCTTGCACTCGCCCGGATCATAGCTCTGCGCGGTCCAGAACATGGTAATAACCACGAAGGACAGCAGCACGAAAATGATCGCGGCCGGATTGCCGGTCAGGAACGACGGCAACACGCGACCCGCCTTGCGCGGCACCCCCTTCAGACGGGCATCCTCGTTGCGCTGTTTGTTGCGGCGATAGGCTTCGTTGGCCAGCGCCGCGAAAATCGTCAGCATCACGATGATGAAGGCCAGCGCCGAAATCGACGGGTTGATCCCGTAGCGCACCTTCTGCGCCAGCTCGATCGTCAGCGTCGGATAGTTGCCGAAAGTGAAAGTGGTGGTGTTGTAGTTCTCGAACGAGGCCAGAAACGCCAGCACAGCCGCCGAAGCAATCGCCGGCCGCATGAACGGCAGCAGGATCTTGCGGAATGCCTGCGTGTGGGTCGCCCCCAGATCAAGCGCCGCCTCGGTCAGGCCGGGGTCGAAACGCTGCAAGCGGGCCACGAATACCAGCATTGCATAAGAGGCAATAAAGGTGGACTGCCCCAGCACCGTCAGGAAAATCCCGTTGTGCAGGAATGCCTCGGTCGAGGGGCCGAGGAAATTGCTGACACGGTCCCAGAACACCAGTGTCGAGATACCCAGCACCACGCCGGGGATCAGGATCGGCGCGATGATGATGGTATAGTAGGTGGAGCGGAACTTCGGCCAGACCTGTGTCAGCACCAGCGCCGCCGCCAGCCCCATGGACACCGACAAGATCACGGTGCCGATACCGATAATCACACTGTTCCTGATCCCGTTGAGGATACGCTCGTCCTTGAACAGAACGTCGAACCATTCATAGGTGTAACAGGCCCACGGCGAAATCGACGGAAAAGCCGAGGAATTGAACGCGGTCATGCTCATCACGAACAACGGTCCGAGCAGATACCCGAAGAAGATCACCAGATAGGCGACAAGCGCGACACGGCCGATAAACGACGACTTCATTTGCCGATATCCCCCATGTTGACCTTGAAGATTTTCATGAACGTCAACACGATCACGATCGAGGATACCAGCAGCACAATAGCATAGGCCGCCCCCTGCTGCCAGTTCAGCGAGTCATTGAACCACTGGTAAACCAGCTGCGTAAACCACAGGCTGCTCGGCCCGCCGAGAATTTGCGGTGCCGCCAGCGCGCCCGCGGAAAGCATGAACACCATGGTCATCCCCGAGGCAATCCCCGGTTTGGCGTGCGGAATGACAATGCGGCGGTGGATGCGGATCCAGCTCGCCCCCATGTCCCGCGCCGCCTCGATCTGGTTACGATCGAGGCTCTCGATCACGTTGTACATCGGGAACAGCATCAGCAGGATATAGGCATAGCCGAGACCGGCATAGAGCGCGACATCGGCACGGATGAAGTCGATCGGCTCCTGAATCAGGTTCAGCAACAGCAACACATCGTTGATCAACCCCGCATCCCCGAAAATGATCCGCAAGGCAAAGGCCCGCAGGATTTCGTTGATCCAGTAGGGAATAATCAGCATGACAACCAGCAGACGGGTGATTCCCTTACCCTTCGACTGGCCAAGGTAATAGGCCAGCGGATAACACAGGATCAGATCGAGTATGGTCACGGCGATGGCCGCGATGATCGTGCGGACAAAGACCTGAAGATCCACGGTGTTGAACCTGCTGTCGCTGCCCTCGGCCCCGAACAGCAGGAATTTGTAGTTGTCGAGCGTATAGACATCCTTCGGCCCGCCCACTTCGGACGGCGGCAGGTTGTGCCGGAACGAAAAGTCCAGCATCGAAAGCTGCGGCAACAGGATCAGGACGACAATCCAGAACAGCACCAGAAACAGCATAATGCTGCCCATGACTTTGCCGTTGTTGCGGAAGAATTGCGAAAACGGGCGGGGTTTGCTCATGCCGCCCCCCTATTCCGACGCCAGCTCGCCTGCGGGCATGACCACGGCGTTTCTGGCATCATAGGTAAGCGAAAGCTCCGACCCCTTCGAGGCCTCGGGATCCTGCCCGAGATTCGGCAACGACATCTTGATTTCCTTGCCGCCCGCGCCTTCCAGAAACACGCTATAGGAGTTGCCCTCGAACTCCTCGTTCAGGACCGTGGCCGGAATAACGGTTTTATCTTCCGGCACCGTTGCACCGACCGGGGCGAGCGCCTCGGGACGCACGAACATCATCGCATCGTCACCGACATTCAGCTTGCCGATGGCGGCGGGGGTAATCTCGGCCCGCAACAGACCCGTGCGGTTGGTTTCCAGCAAGGCCTGCGTGCCGCTTATTTCATGAACTTTGCCACGGAACACATTGTTTTCCCCGACAAAAGAGGCAACAAACGGGGTTGCTGGACGGTCGTAAACCTCGTGTCCCGTTCCGATCTGGTCGATAACACCGGCCCGCATCACCGCCACATTGTCGGACATGGTCAGCGCCTCGCCCTGATCGTGGGTGATGTAGATAAACGTAATACCGACACGCTGCTGGATTTCGCGCAACTCAGTGCGCATATGCTGGCGCAGCTTCAGGTCCAGCGCCGAAAGAGGCTCGTCAAGCAACAGCACATCCGGCTCGGCACAAAGCGCACGGGCAATGGCCACACGCTGCTTCTGCCCGCCCGAAAGCTCCGAGGGCAGCTTGTCGCCCTGTCCCTCGAGCGCGATCATATCGAGCAACTCGTCGGCACGCTTGCGCCGCTCGGCCGTGCTGGCTCCTTTAACTTCCATCGAGAAGGTTATGTTTTCCCAGACCTTCATCAGCGGAAACAACGCGAGGTTCTGGAAAATAAGTGCGGTGGGGCGCTTGTTCGGACCGATGCCCGCCATGTCGTTTCCCCCGATCAGCACCCGCCCCTCGCTGGGGTCGAGAAACCCGGAAACCGCACGCAAAATCGTGGTTTTACCGCAGCCCGACGGGCCGAGGAACGAAAAGAAGTCTCCACCGTTGATATTCACATTGGCGTTCCGGACAGCCACAAAATCCCCGAACCGTATCCAGAGATTTTCCAGATTCACACCGACACCAACGCTCATGAAACTTCCTCCGCAATTTCGGGGTATTGAAACGGGGCCACCCGCAGGCGCCCGACCGGCCTTGTCCGGCAGGTTTCCGGCCGCCACAAAGGCGACCGGAGGTTTTCAGGTCTGCTTATGCGCTTTTGAATTTGTTGACAAATTCGGTGCGCACGTCTGCATACCAGGGCGGCTCGGCCGGCCACGGGTTGAGGTTGGCCAGCGCCTCGCCCGGATAGGCTTCGGCGAAGTTCTTCTTGTAGGCATCGCCCGCGAACTTGTCGGCACCAAGGATCGGCGAGTTGTAGCCGTGCTTGTCGATAGCCTTGCCTGCCACTTCGGGGCGATAGGCATACTCGACCAGCGCATAGGCCTCGTCGATATTGACCGCGCCCTTGGGCAGTGCCAGACCGTCGACCCATGCCATCGCACCCTCTTTCGGCGCCTGGTATGTGACCGGCTCGCCAGCGGTTTTCAGCGCGAGCGGCGGACCGTCCCACGTCTGGCCAACCACGACACCACCGTTCAGCAGGCCGTTTTTCTGGCTGTCGGCATCGTTCCAGATCAGTTTCAGGTTGCCTTTGCGGGCAATACACCAATCGGTGATTTTCGACCATGTGGCGCGGAAGTTGTCCTCGGACTCGTAAGCCGCCCAGACAGCGCCTTTGTCCAGTTCGCCGATTGTCTCCATATAGAGACCGGCACACAGCATACCGGAGTGCGCGCGGATCATGGTTTTGCCCGCATTCTCGTCGGCCCAGATCTCGCCATAGGACGGCACACCGTCAGCGGACGCCGGCGCCCAGAGGTCCGTGCGCCATGCCATGCCCTCGGTGCCCCAGATATGCGGGATCCATGTGGAACCCTTGCCGAAATCCCAGCCGTCCGGCCCGATTTTCGCCATGGCCGGATTTGCCTTGTCGATCGGCACGCGGCTCATGTCCCACGGCTGCAACAGATCCAGCGGACCCCACTGCAGGTTACGGTTGTTGGTCGGCCCGATGATATCGGCGCCGGAGCCGTTGGAGGCCTTCATCTTGTTGATGATTTCCTCGTTGGAGCCGATACCGATGTAGTTGACCTTGATACCGGTCTCGGCCTCGAAGCCCGCCAGCAGGTCGTCCGGCCAGTAGTCGGACCAGTCGAGCAGCGTCAGCTCGCCCGAGGACGCAAGCGCCTTGGACACCAGCGCGGGCGTTGCCAGCGCGGCGGCACCGACGGTCGTGCCGGTTTTCAGAAATGAACGGCGATTGACGCCATTTTTCGTTTCAGTCATGTAAGTCTCCCTCCCGGAGAATAGAGGCACAGCCGAATGCCGTGCCTTGGTGAATGATCACGCGAGTACATTGCTCTATAGTGATCTTATTTTTAGGTTTTATGACAGTTTGCACAGAATGTCGCACCATCAAGTGAAAAACACCTTAGCCTAACCAATGCACAATGCAACCACATACGGCCAGATTTTCCTTGCCGTATAGCCAGTTCGTTTCAGGCGATTCCCGCACAGATGCGGCGCACGGAGTGGGCGATCTCGCCCTCCTCGTCGGCGGGCACAACCCGGGTATTTTCCGGCCCGATTCCACACCATTCCAGACGTCCGGCAATAGCGTCGCGAATGCGTGGTGCATTTTCCCCGATTCCGCCGGTAAAGACGATCCCGTCAACGCCGCCCATGGCGGCAATCATCGAACCGGCGTGACGGGCGGCCCAGTAACAATAATGTGTCACGGCAAAGGCGGCTTCGGACGCTGGCGACTCGAGCAGGGCTTCCATATCCGCACACCCGCCCAGCGCCAGCAATCCGCTCTCGCGGTTGAGCAGCCGTTCCAGCGAATCGGCGTCGAACCCCTCGTTCTTCAACAGGTGCAGCAGCACCCCGCTGTCCATTGCACCGGCCCGCGTGGCCATAACCAGCCCGTCCATGGGTGAAAATCCCATCGTGGTGGCCACTCCCTGCCCGTCCACTATCGCCGCAAGACTGCTCCCCGCGCCGAGGTGGCAGGCCAGCAACCGGTGCGGCAGCGGTTGCCCCGTCACACCGGAGAACCGCCGCACCAGAGAAGCATAGCTCAACCCGTGGAAGCCATAGCGGCGTATCCCCTTTGCACGCAATGCGGCGGGGACCGGAATCGTCGTGGCCTCGGGCGGATTGGACGCATGGAAAGCGGTATCGAAACAGGCCACCTGTTCCAACGACGGGAACCGCCCTGCAAGCGCATCGATCACCGCCAGCGCGGGCGGATTGTGCAACGGAGCCAGCGTTGCCGCATCGACAATTGCCTGACGGACAGCGGGGGAAATCCGCGCGGCTTCGGTCTGCGCCCCGCCATGCACAACCCGATGGCCTGCCGCCGCCGGTTTCCCGAACCCTGCATCCGAAAGGGTTGCCAGAACGGCAGCCAACGCGCCTTCATGACCGGCAGCCGGGACGGCACGCTTTGCTCCGGCAAATTGCAATTCCGCCCCCGCCCCGATGGCCGCCACCTGCCCCGCAGCCAGAACCTCCCCCTCCCCGAGCGGATAGGCCGCGAATTTCAGGCTCGACGATCCGGCATTCAGCACCAGAATCCACGGATCGTGGCGCCACGCCATCTACGCGCCTTTCTGCGGGCGCATATCGGCGGGATCGATTCCTGCGACCTCGACCGGTTTGCTCATGGCGTCGCGGCGGAACGGCTCGCCTATTTCCTGATTGAGCATCACCTCGATAAAGGTTGTCTCGCCCTGCTCCATCTGCGCTTTCACCGCCACGTCCAGCGCCTCGGTCAGCCCCTCCATCGTGGTGGCAACCACCCCGTTCACGCCGCAGGCCCTGGCGATACCGGCATAGGAAACATTATAGTCCAGCTCGGTCCCGACAAAATTGTCGTTATACCACAGCGTCGTGTTGCGTTTCTCGGCACCCCACTGGTAGTTGCGGAAAATCACCATGGTGATCGGCGGCCAGTCATCGCGCCCGCAGGCCGTCATCTCGTTCATGGAAATCCCGAAGGCCCCGTCACCGGCAAAGCCGACAACCGGCGTATCCGGCTGCCCGATCTTGGCCCCGAGGATCGCCGGAAGCGAGTATCCGCATGGCCCGAACAGACCCGGCGCCAGATATTTTCGCCCCGCCTCGAACGTCGGATAGGCGTTGCCGATGGCGCAGACATTACCGATATCCGAGGAAATAATCGCCTCTTTCGGCAATGATTTCTGAATGGCGCGCCAGGCCTGACGCGGCGACATGGCATCGGGGCGCTCGGCACGGGCGCGCCGGTTCCAGTCGGTGCCTTCGTCGTCATCCTCGTGATCCATAGAGGTCAGCGCCTGCGCCCATGCGGATTTTGTGGTGGCGACCAGATCGCGCCGTTCCTGCCGCCCTGCATCCCCTGCCCCGTCAGACAGTTGCGCCAGAATGCCCTCGGCCACCTGCTTCGCATCACCGGCAATTCCGACCGTCACCGGTTTCGTCAACCCGATCCGGTCGGGGTTGATGTCCACCTGAATGACCTTCGCATCTTGCGGCCAGTAATCGATCCCGTAACCGGGCAGCGTCGAGAACGGGTTGAGCCGCGTCCCCAGTGCCAGCACCACATCGGCCTTGGCGATCAGCTCCATCGCCGCGCGCGAGCCGTTATAGCCCAGCGGACCGGCAAACAGCGGATGCGACCCCGGAAAGGCATCGTTGTGCTGGTAGCCGCAACACACCGGCGCATCCAACCGTTCGGCCAGCGCCTGCGAGGCCGCAATGGCACCGCCGATCACCACGCCCGCCCCGTTCAGAATCACGGGGAATTTCGCATCGGACAACAGCGCCGCCGCCTCGGCAATCGCACCCGCACCACCGGCGGGACGTTCGAATTCGACAATGGCCGGCAGGTCGATGTCGATTACCTGTGTCCACATATCCCGCGGCACGTTGATTTGCGCCGGTGCAGACAGCCGCTTGGCCTTCATGATCACGCGGTTCAGCACCTCGGCCATGCGCGAGGGATCGCGGACCTCTTCCTGATAGGCCACGCAATCGGCGAACATGCGCATCTGCTCGACCTCCTGAAAACCGCCCTGTCCGATGGTCTTGTTGGCGGCCTGCGGCGTCACCAGCAGCATCGGCGTGTGGTTCCAGTAGGCGGTTTTGACCGGCGTCACCAGATTGGCAATCCCCGGCCCGTTCTGCGCAATCGCCATCGACATCCTGCCCGACGCGCGCGTGAAACCGTCCGCCATCATACCGGCGGTATATTCATGCGCACAGTCCCAGAAAGTGATCCCCCCCCGCGGGAACTTGTCGGAAACCGGCATGAAGGCCGAGCCGACAATACCGAACGCATTATCGATACCGTGCATTTGCAGAACTTTGACAAAGGCTTCTTCTGTGGTCATTTTCATGGCGCGCGTTCCTGATTTGAATGAAAGAGGGTTGTCTCCTGTATGCTAGAGGCCCCGCCAGCACGATAGGGCCAGTTGCAAGGTCGAAATAGGTCCAGCTATGGCATCTCCTCCAGCGTTCCGCGGATCAGGCGGACACCTTCGGGTATTTTTCGCGCATCTATCGAGGAATAGGCCAGCCGAAAGAAATTTCGCGGGCAATCCTCTCCCTCGAAAAACGGGTTGCCTGCCTCGATCAGAACGCCCTTTTTCTCCAAGCTGTCCGCAAGAATTTCCGTGTCTATATGCTCCGGCGCCTCGACCCAGAAACTGGATCCGCCGAACGACGCGCTTCCCGCCACTTTCAGCCCGCAATCTGCCAATGCCCCATCCATGACCTCGCGCCGCTTGTGAAACACCGTGCGCATCCGCTTGATCATCGCATCGTAGTGCCCGCGCCCCAGAAAATAGGCCGTCGTCCGTTGCACATGCCCCGGCGGATGGCGCAGCACCGCCGAACGCAGCGCCCGTGCCTGCCGTATAAACGGTTCCGAGCCAACCAGATATCCCAGCCGCAACCCCGGAAACAGCGATTTGGAGAAACTGCCGACATAGATCACCCGCCCCTCTTCATCCAGCGATTTCAACGCCGGCGAGGGTGACTTGATGAAGCTCATCTCGAACTCGTAATCATCCTCGACAATCAGGAAATTCCGTTCCCGCGCCATACGCAACAGGGTGTGGCGGCGCTCCATCGGCAAGGTAACCGTGGTCGGGCACTGGTGGCTCGGCGTGGTAAACAGCACATCGAAATCATGTGGCAACCTCTCGGGCGGCAGGCCGTTTTCGTCGATCTGCACCGGAACCCGTTTGCAACCGTTATACCGCAACGTCTCGCGCAGGCCGTGATAACCGGGGTTCTCGTAAACCGCCGTCCGGTCGCGATTCAGCAATATCTGCGCCGCCATCCACAGGGCGTTTTGCGCTCCGACAGTCACCAGAACCTGTTCGGGCCGCGCCAGAATCCCGCGCCGCGGCAAGGAATGGCGCACAATGAAATTGATCAGCTCGGGATCGTCCCGCTCGGCGTAATCCGAAGTCAGACTGTCGAACTCCTTCTTGCCCAGCGCCTGCAAGGCACACAGCCGCCAACTCGCCTGATTAAACAGCGTCGGGTCCGGCTGGCCATAAACGAACGGATAAGGATAGCTGCGCCACTCGTAATTCTTCTCCACCCGTTTTCCACCGGTGAAATCCCGCTGCACCGCCTTCGACCAGTCCACAGTATCGCGCACCATTTCCCCGCGCACCGGCGGCAAGGGCACGGTCGGCGCGGTCTCGGACACATAATAGCCGGAGCGGTCCGCAGCCGTGATATAGTCATCCGCCACCAGCTCGTTATAGGCCAGCGTCACGGTGATCCGCGAAATCCCCAGATGCTTCGCCAGCTTGCGCGACGAGGGCAGCTTCTCCCCCGCTTTCAGCCGTCCGGCAAGTATGGCCGAGGCCACGATCTGCTGGATCTGGCTTTGCAGCGACCCCTGAAAATTCGGGTCGAGAAAAAATGTGTCTTCGACAAGAGGCATATCTGGACTTATTTCTGTTCAAACTCTGGCCCTATTACAAGCCCGACCCCCCGCCTAGTGTCAAACGGATTTCGGGGGAATATGCCCCGCGACCCCTTTCTTACATCTGACCGGAGACGCGACATGGCTTATGACGTGCAAACAAACTCGCTTGCCGAATTCTGGATGCCCTTCACCGACAACCGCGGTTTCAAGCAGGACCCGCGCCTGATCGTCAAGGCCAGTGGCACCTACCTGACCGACCATCACGGCGGCACGGTGATCGACGGTTCCAGCGGCCTGTTCTGTTCGCCCGCCGGACACAGCCACCCGAAAATCATCGAGGCCGTGCATCGCGCCATGCAGGATTTCACCTATGTCGCCCCCTTCGGTTCCGGCCATCCGCTCAGCTTTGCGCTGGCCGAACGTGTTTCGCGCCTGCTGCCCGAAGGATTCAACCATGTTTTCTTCGTCAATTCCGGCTCCGAGGCCGTCGACACCGCGTTGAAAATGGTGATGGCCTATCATTCCGCCCTCGGCAACAACCGCACCCGTTTTGTGTCACGCGAACGGGCCTATCACGGGGTCAACATCGGTGGCGTTTCCCTGTCGGGCATGGTCAACAACCGCAAGACCTTCCCGTCCGTCCTGCCCAATGTGGTGATGATGCGCCACACATGGAGCGAGGACGAACTGTTTGTGCGCGGCCAGCCCGAAAACGGCGCGGAACTGGCCAACGACCTGCAACGCATGGTCGTTACCTACGGCGGCCAGACCATCGCCGCCTGTTTCGTCGAGCCGGTGGCAGGCTCCACCGGCATCCTCACCCCGCCGAAGGGCTATCTGGAGCGCCTGCGCCAGATTTGCGACGAAAACGGCATCCTGCTGGTGTTTGACGAGGTTATCACCGGCTTCGGCCGCCTTGGCGACAAATTCGCAACCGATGTATTCGGCGTCACCCCCGACATCATGACGATGGCCAAGGCCCTGACTAACGGCTCCATCCCCATGGGCGCGGTGGCCACCTCGGACAGGGTGCATGACGCGATCATGGATCAGGCCACCCCCGGCGCCATCGAGTTTTTCCACGGCTACACCTATTCCGGCCATCCGGCCGCCTGCGCTGCCGGTCTGGCGATGATGGATATCATCGCGGAAGAAGACCTGTTCCCCCGTGCCGCCGGTATGTCGGAATATTTCCTCGACGCCGTGTTCTCGCTCAAGGATCACCGGCTGGTGCGCGACATCCGCGGCATCGGCATGATCGCGGGAGTTGAACTACATACCGGTGGCAAAGCGGGCGCGCGCGGCGGTCAGGCGCAAAAAGATCTGTTCCGGAACGGCATGCACGTCAAATTCACCGGAGACACCGGAATTATCGCCCCGATGTTCATCGTGGAAAAACACCACATCGACGAAATGATGGAAAAATTCCGCAAAACGCTGGATGCACTCGGGTAAAACGGTCCGGCCCGCGCAAACGGGCCGGAGCAGTCAGGCGGCCTTGTCCCCGACCGCAAAATCCACGCCGGATATTTCGGCCTTCTCCACCAGATCGCGGGTCAGCCTCTGCGCCGCCTTGGCCCAGGCAACCTGCTCCAGCTTCTCGCGGATCTGCGGCGCGACCGCCTCGAACGGCAACACCGCACCCTCGGCCTTTTCGTCCATGCGGATGATATGCACGCCAAAACGGGTTTCCACCGGTTCGGGATGGATTTGCCCCGCTTCCAGAGTTTCCAGCACCGCCTCGAATTCCGGCACGGTATCGCCGCTGCCGATCTGGCCGAGCATCCCGCCATTTTCCTTGGACGGGCAGTCCGACTGCGCCTTGGCAATTCCGGCAAAGGCTTTGGGATCCTTCAGCACATCCCGCAGCGCCTTCTGCGCATTCTGCATCGCCGTTTTGCGCGCTGCCGCATCCTCCGGCCGCGCCGCAAACAGGATATGGGCGGGCTGGAACAGGCTCGGCGCGCGGAAACTCTCCGGCGCACGGTCATAGAAGGCGCGGCAATGCGCCTCGCTGACCTGCTCCGGTTCGATCAGGGTTTCCAGCACCGCGCGCACCATGGCCTCGTCACCGGTTTCCAGCTTGCCGGGCGCGACCTCCCGCGCCTCGGCCTCCAGCCCCAGCCGCTGGCCCTCCTGCAACAGCAGCGCCCGAATGGCCATGGCCCGCGCCGCCGCTTTCCACGCCCAGCCGGGCTTGTCCTGCGGCGCGTTGTGGTTCTGGGCCTCGGCAGCAATAGCCGCCGAGGGGATTGTCTCGCCATTCACGATGACGTCCGGCATCAGGGGTGTCATATCCTGCTCTCCCTGTTGCTCAGGCTTTGGTCTTGCGCGTGCGCACGATCTGGTAGCCCGGACGCCACAGATAGCGGACCGGAACCGAGAGCATATGCACAAGACGGGTGAACGGGAACAGCACGAAGATCGTCAGGCCAAGGGTAATATGCAGTTTGAACAGGATGTTCGTATCCGCAATATAGCCCGCCGCATCGGGATCAAAGGTGAATATCCCCTGCGCCCAGCGCATGAACTTGGTCATTTCCTCGCCGTCCAGATGGCCGAGGCTGACGAAAATCGTCATCAGGCCAAGGGTCACCTGCGCGATCAGGATCAGCAGGATCGCCGTATCGGCAAACGAACTTGTGGCGCGGATGCGCGGGTCGAACAGGCGGCGATGCGCCAGAATCAACCCGCCTGCCAGCATTGACAGACCGGCCACCCCGCCCAGCGAAATCGCGATGATCTGCTTGGCCGCCGGGCTGACACCCAGCGCGTGCCAGATGGACAGCGGCGTCAGCAGCCCCACCAGATGCCCGCCGAAAATCGCCAGAATGCCGATATGGAACAGGACCGACCCCGTGATCAGCTGCTTGCGCCGCAAAAGCTGGCTGGAACTGGATTTCCAGGTAAAGGGATCCCGCTCGTAGCGCGCGATGCTCCCCAGCACCAGCACGGTCAGCGCGATGTAGGGATATATTCCGAAAAAGAACTCGTTCATGTTCGCCTCCTATTTCTGCACGGCAACAGCCGGTTCGGGCTGTGCCTTGGGCGGGATGGGATCCATTTTGGCCAGAATGTCCCGTGTGACCGGGCACCCTGCGTTGGGGTCGGGGCCAAAGACAACCTCGGCCTCGGTCCAGATTTCGTCGAGCGCCTCGAGATCCTCGGGATCGTCATCGGCCACTTTCAGCAGTTCCTGCACCAGCTCGCCCGAGGCCGCCTCCCCCGCCAGTTCGGCCAGTCCGGCCAGCACGGCGGCATAGGGGCTTTCGCGACGGTTCAGGCGTTCGGCCAGCGCCGCGATGATATGTCCGGCGTCCTGCAGGATTTCGCGCGCGGCCGTCTCCGGCTGCGTGGACATGAATTCCAGCAGGATCGGCAGGTGGTCCGGCAGCTCCGTGCTGGCCAGTTCGAAACCGCCGGCACGGTAGGTTTCCAGCAGATCGACCATCGCCGGACCGCGCTCGCGGCTCTCGCCATGCACATGTTCGAACAGGTTGAGCGACAGGGTGCGCGACCGGTCGAACAGCAGCACGAAACGTTCCTGCAACTCGTAGACATCCATCGCCTCGAAATCCGCCAGCAGCGGCTCGATGGCTTCCAGCGCGGAGGCCGAGAGCAGTTTTTCCCTGTGCAGGACCTCGCGGATTTCGCCCGTGGCCGCTTTCAGATCCTGCGAGGGATAGGAAAGCAGCGCGGACAGTGCCTTGTAGGTAACAGCCATCAGAACGCCTCCGTCGGGGTTACGAATTTGCGCGACCCGAACAGCTTGCCGCCGCTCGATCCTGCGGAACAGCCGTTGCCGTCGGTAAAGCCGCAGCCGCCGCGCAGGTCATAGGCATCCTCCACCACCTCGCGATGGGTGGTCGGCACCACGAAACGGTCCTCGTAGTTGGCGATCGACATGATCTCGAACATGTCCTCGATCTGCAACGGCGTCAGCCCGACCCGTTGCGCGATCTCCAGGTCAATCACCCCGTCAAGGGTCTTGCTGCGCATATAGCCGCGCATCGCCAGCATCCGCTCCAGCGCGGTCACCACCGGCGCCTCGTCGCCCGCTGTCAGCATATTCGCCAGATAGCGGACCGGAATGCGCAGGGATTTGACGTCCGGCATCTCGTTGTCGACCCCGATCATGCCGGCCTCGGCCGCATTCTGGATCGGGCTGAGCGGCGGGATATACCAGACCATCGGCAGGGTGCGGTATTCGGGATGCAGCGGGAAGGCAATCTTCCAGTCCATCGCCATTTTCCACACCGGCGAGTTCTTGGCCGAGTTGATCCAGTCCTCCGGCACACCGTCGCGACGCGCGGCGGCCTGCACTTCGGGGTCGTTCGGATCAAGGAACACGCCCAGTTGCGCATCATAGAGGTCCTGCTCGCCGTTGACCGACGCCGCCTCCTCGATCTTGTCGGCGTCATAGAGCATCACACCCAGATAGCGGATGCGCCCGACGCAGGTTTCCGAACAGACCGTCGGCAGGCCGCTCTCGATGCGCGGATAGCAGAAGGTGCATTTCTCGGATTTGCCGCTTTCCCAGTTGTAATAGATTTTCTTGTAGGGGCAGCCCGACACACACATGCGCCAGCCGCGGCATTTCTCCTGATCGATCAGCACGATCCCGTCCTCGTCGCGCTTGTAGATCGCGCCCGACGGGCACGAGGCGGCACAGGCGGGATTGAGGCAATGCTCGCACAGGCGCGGCAGATACATCATGAAGGTATTTTCATACTCCCCATAGATTTCCTTCTGCACCCCTTCGAAGTTGTAATCCTTCGAGCGTTTCTCGAATTCCCCGCCGAGGATTTCCTCCCAGTTCGGGCCCCATTCGATTTTCTCCATCCGTTCGCCGGAAACCTTCGAACGCGGACGTGCCGTCGGGAAGGCATCCATCTCCGGCGCCGATTTCAGGTGGTCGTAGTCGAAATCGAACGGCTCATAGAAATCGTCGATCTCGGGCATGTTCGGATTGCCGAAGATATTCGCCAGAATCCGCCATTTCGCCCCCTGCTTGGGCTGGATCTTGCCGTTCTTGTCGCGAACCCAGCCACCGTTCCAGCGTTTCTGGTTCTCCCAGTCCTTGGGATAGCCGATGCCGGGTTTGGTCTCGACATTGTTGAACCAGGCGTATTCGACACCGTCGCGGCTGGTCCAGACGTTTTTACAAGTGACGGAGCATGTATGGCACCCGATACATTTATCGAGGTTCAGCACCATGCCTATCTGCGCACGAACTTTCATTAGCTCTGCCCTCCTTTTGCCGGCTCGTCGAGCCAGTCTACCTTGGTCAATTTACGCACGATGACGAATTCGTCGCGGTTCGATCCGACGGTTCCGTAGTAGTTGAAACCATAGGACTGCTGGGCATAGCCCCCGATCATATGCGTCGGTTTCAGCGTGGCACGGGTAACCGAGTTGTGGATACCGCCCCGCAATCCGGTCTGTTGCGATCCCGGCACATTCACGATCTTTTCCTGTGCGTGATACATAAACAGGGTGCCCTCCTTCATGCGTTGCGAAACGACCACGCGCGCGACCAGCGCCCCGTTGACGTTATAGGCCTCGACCCAGTCGTTATCGACAAGGTTGGCCTTCTTCGCATCCACTTCGGACATCCAGACCACCGGCCCGCCGCGGTTGAGCGTCAGCATCAGCAGGTTGTCCGAATAGGTGGAGTGGATACCCCATTTCTGGTGCGGCGTGATGAAGTTCAGCATCACATGCGGCTCGTTGTTCTGCTCGGCCGTATTGACCGCCGCCGTGATCGTTTTCAGATCGACCGGCGGGCGATAGGTGCAGAACCCCTCGCCGAAAGCCCGCATCCACAGATGATCCTGATAAAGCTGCTGACGACCTGTCAGCGTGCGCCACGGGATCAGCTCGTGCACATTGGTATAACCGGCATTGTAGCACACATCCTCCGATTCAATCCCCGACCATGTCGGCGAGGAGATGATCTTGCGCGGCTGCGCGGCAATATCGCGGAAGCGGATTTTCTCGTCCTCTTTCGGCTGTGCCAGATGCGCATGTTCGCGACCGGTGGCCTTGGACAGGGCATCCCAGGCCTTGACGGCCACTTCGCCGTTGGTCTCGGGCGCCAGCATCAGGATCATCTCGGCCGCATCGATCGCGGTGTCCAGCTTGGCCAGACCCTTGGTCGCTCCCTCGTCGGTGACAACCCCGTTCAGGTCCTTCAGATGGTGCATCTCGACCTTGGTATCCCACGCAATACCCTTGCCGCCATTGCCGACTTTTTCCATCAGCGGCCCGACGGAGGTAAAGCGTTTGTAGAGGTTGGGATAGTCCCGCTCGACCGCCACGAAATTCGGCGCCGTCTTGCCGGGGATCAGGTCGCACTCGCCTTTTTTCCAGTCCCTGACCTGGTCCTGCGCGATCTCCGCAGGGGTGTCATGCAGGATCGGCAGGGAAACCACATCCGTTTCCTCGCCCAGATATCCCGGCACCACCTCGGAAAACTTCTTCGCAATGGATTTGAAGATTTCCCAGTCGGAGCGGCTCTCGTAGGCCGGATCGACCGCCGCCTGCAGCGGGTGGATGAACGGGTGCATATCCGAAGTGTTCAGATCGTCCTTTTCATACCAGCTCGCGGTCGGCAGCACGATATCGGAATAGACCGCCGTGGTCGACATGCGGAAATCGATAGTGACCAGCAGGTCCAGCTTGCCCTTGACACTTTCCTCGTGCCACTTGGCCTCGATCGGTTTCTGGCCGCCTTCCTCGCCAAGGTCCTTGCCCAGAACACCGTGATCGGTGCCCAGAAGATGCTTGAGGAAATACTCGTGCCCCTTGCCCGAGGAACCGAGCAGGTTGGAACGCCACACAAACAGGTTGCGCGGCCAGTTTTCCGGCGCATCGGGATCCTCGCAGGACATTTCGACCTCGCCGGATTTCAGCTTCTCGGCCAGATAGTCCTTCACATCCACGCCCGCCTCTTTCGCGGCCTTCGCCACTTCGAGCGGATTGGTTTTCAGCGACGGTGCCGAGGGCAGCCACCCCATGCGTTCGGCGCGGATGTTGTAGTCGATCAGGCTCGCATCCTTCCAATCGCCCGCCGGCGCGGTAGGCGACAGGATTTCACCAGCCGAAAGCGTCTCGTAACGCCATTGGTCCGTATGGGCATACCACGCCGAGGTGGAGTTCATATGCCGCGGCGGCCGCGCCCAGTCGAGCGCAAAGGCCAGCGGCTGCCAGCCGGTTTGCGGGCGCAGCTTCTCCTGCCCGACGTAATGGCTCCAGCCACCGCCGGATTTGCCGATACAGCCGCACATCACCAGCATGTTGATGATGCCGCGATAGTTCATATCCATGTGATACCAGTGGTTCAGACCGGCCCCGAGGATCACCATCGACTTGCCTTCGGTTTTCTCGGCATTGGCGGCAAACTCGCGCGCCACGGTGATGATCTGGTCACGCGGCACGCCGGTGACCTTCTCGGCCCATGCGGGGGTGAAGGGCACATCGTCGTTGTAATCCGCCGAAACCCCTTCGCCGCCCAGCCCGCGATCCAGACCGTAGTTGGCCACGAACAGGTCGAAAACCGTGGCGACATAGGCCTCGCCATCCTCCAGCTTGACCTTTTTCACCGGAATATTGCGGGTGATGACATCGGGATGCTCGCATTTCACGAAATTCTCGGTGGCCGCGCCGCCGAAATACGGGAAATCGACCCCGACCACATCGTCATGGTCCTCGTCAAGGATCAGCGACAGGCGCAACTCGACATCCTTGCCGTCGGCCTGTTCCTCGAGGTTCCATTTGGCACTGCCGTCCCAGCGGAAACCGACAGACCCGTTCGGCACCACCAGATCGTTCGACGCCTTGTCGATCCCGATGGTTTTCCATTCCGGATTGTCTTTCTGCCCCAGCTTGCCGTCGATATCGTCGGCCCGCAGCAACCGCCCCGGCACCAGCTTGCCGTCCTGTTCCTCCAGACGCACCAGCATCGGCATGTCGGTAAACTTGCGGGCGTAGTCGGTGAAATATTCGGCCTGCCGGTCCAGATGGAACTCGCGCAGGATCACATGCCCCATGGCCATGGCCAGCGCGCTGTCTGTGCCCTGTTTCGGGGCCAGCCAGATGTCGCCGAATTTCGCGGCCTCGGAATAGTCCGGGCTGACCACGGCGGATTTGGTGCCGCGATAGCGCGCCTCGGTATAGAAATGCGCATCCGGCGTGCGGGTCTGCGGCACGTTCGACCCCCAGAGCAATAGGAAACCGGAATTGTACCAGTCCGCCGATTCCGGTACGTCGGTCTGCTCGCCCCATGTCATGGGCGAGGCCGGCGGCAAATCGCAATACCAGTCATAGAAGCTCATGCAGGTGCCACCCAGCAACGACAGATACCGCGAACCGGCCGCATAGGACACCATCGACATCGCCGGGATAGGAGAGAACCCGAAGACACGGTCGGGGCCGTAGGTTTTGGCGGTATAGGCGTTGGCGGCAGCAATAATCTCGGTCGCTTCCTCCCAGTCGGCACGCACGAAACCGCCCTTGCCGCGCGACGTCACATAGTCGGCGCGCAGGACCGGATCGTTCTGGAGCTTGGTCCAGGCCTCGATCGGGGAATTGTTCTCGCGCATGCGGCGATAGCTTTTCAGCAGCCGCGCGCGGATCAGCGGGGTTTTCACCCGGTTGGCGGAGTAGAGATACCAGCTGTAGGAGGCACCACGGGCACAGCCGCGCGGCTCGTGGTTCGGCATACCGGCGCGGGTGCGCGGATAATCCGTCTGCTGGGTTTCCCAGGTGACGATGCCGGACTTCACATAGATTTTCCAGCTACAGGACCCGGTGCAGTTCACCCCGTGGGTGGAGCGCACGACCTTGTCGTGGCGCCAGCGGTCGCGATACACGTCTTCCCAGTCGCGGTTCTCGTTCGTGGTATTCCCGTGACCGTCAGCGAACGTCCCGACGCTGTTGCTCTTCAGAAAATTCAGCCTGTCCAATAGATGGCTCATGTTCTCTCTCCATTTGTATAGGGGGTGCCAGCGAAAAGAGGGGACAAAACGCTGGCACCTTTATTCGCGAAATTTACGGGTTTTTCACATACGCATTGGGGCGCAGGTAGAACCACCAGTTGATGGCAATACAAACCGCGTAGAAGATCGCGAAACCGTAGAGGGCGTATTCCGGATGACCGGCGCCCAGTTCCTCGCCGAATACTTTCGGGATGATGAAGGCGCCGTAGGCCGCCACCGCCGATGTCCAGCCCAGAACAGGGCCGGCCTGCTCCTTGTTGAACACAACCCCGATGGTGCGGAAGGTCGAACCGTTGCCGATACCTGTTGCCGTGAACAGGATCAGGAACAGCACCATGAACGGCAGGAACAGCGTTTCCGGCGTGGCCGAGGCGTATGCCTTCTGCAACAGGACCGCCAGCGCAATGGCCGAGGCCACCATGACGATCGAAATGATCTGGGTCACTTTGGCGCCGCCGATTTTATCGGAGATAATACCCCCGATCGGACGGATCAGCGCCCCGATAAACGGCCCCATCCAGGCGAACATCAGCGCCGACGGACCGTTCGGGTTGACCGTGTCATGGGTCATCACTCCATCCACCATCAGATGCTGGAAGCCGAACACAACCTTGATGGTCAGCGCGAAAGCCGCCGAGTAGCCGATGAAGGACCCGAAAGTCATGGTATAGATGATGGTCATCGCCCATGTGTGCTTGTTGCCGAAGATCTTGTACTGGCGCGTCAGGTTCTTGCCGACCTCGCCGGGAATCATCTTCAGCAGGAACACGGTCAGCGCGATGACGATCGGCAGCACGATCCATTTGGAAACCCCGAAGCCCGAGCCGCTGACACTTTCCGGCAGCATCAGCCACAGACCGAAAGTCGCGGTGACAAAGCCGATCAGCAGCATACCGGTGATGATCCCGAAGGCCCCGATCGGATTGGGGATATCCGGCGAGACATGCTCGTCACGGATGTTGTTCATCCCCCACCAGCCGATGAACAGCAGCGGCACCAGCAGCAACAGCCAGACATAACCGGCGTTCTGGATGTAGGTGATGGTGCCGGCCTCGATCTTGCCGATCAGCGTGCCCGAGGTATTGACCAGCGCACGGCCTTCCCCGCCGAACAGCGCGAAAGTCATGACCAGCGGGATAACGATCTGCATCGTCGTCACACCGAAATTGCCCAGACCGGCATTCATGCCCAGCGCATAGCCCAGTTTCTTTTTCGGGAAGAAAAAGCTGATGTTGGACATCGAGGAGGCAAAATTGCCGCCCCCGATACCCGACAACAACGCCAGGAACTGGAACACCCAGAACGGCGTATCGGGATTGCTGAGGGCAATACCGGTGCCCGCGGCGGGGATCATCAGCAGGGCGGTGGTGAACACGATGGTATTGCGCCCGCCCGCGATGCGGATAAAGAAGGTCGAGGGAATGCGCAGCGTCGCCCCCGTCAGACCGGCGATAGCCGAGAGGGTGAACAGATCCGACTTGGCAAAGCCGAAGTCGAGGTTGATCATCTGCACGGTAATAATGCCCCAGTACAGCCAGACGGCAAAGCCGGCGAGCAGGCTGGGAATGGAAATCCAGAGATTGCGGGTTGCAATCCTCTTTCCGGTGGACTCCCAGAACTGTTCGTCGTCCGGGTTCCAGTTTCTTAGATCTTTGCCCAAAGTTCTTCTCCTTTGGTTTGGGTGATGGCGGGCCGTTGACCGGCCCGTCTTGTTGAAATCGCTCCGCCGTTACGCCTTGTGCGGTACGTCCGACAGATGGGTGTTCTTGCGCAATTCGGGGTGCTGCTCGCGGTCCATCTTGCGAATGGCCAGATGCATCCAGATCATGCTGACCGCCACGATGACGAACATCAGCATGAACACGACCGACCAGACATGGAACACATCCAGCAGGATCCCGAAGGCGATCGGCAGCACAAAGCCGCCCAGCCCGCCGATCATCCCGACCAGCCCGCCGACAGCGCCGACGTTATGCGGGAAATAGACCGGAATGTGCTTGTAGACCGCCGCCTTGCCCAGGCTCATGACGAAGCCGAGGATCACGGTCAGGAACACGAACAGATAGAGCGGAATGCCGAAGCTGAACTCGATCAGGCGCGGGTTGCCGCTGGCGTCCGGAATACCCTTCACGATATAGGTGGTTTCCGGGTAGCTCATGACGAACAGCACGACCAGCGAGACACCGAAGGTCAGATACATCACGAAGCGCGCGCCCCAGACATCCGACATCCAGCCGCCGAGCGCACGGAAGATCGAGCCGGGCAACGAATACATACCGGCAAACACACCGGCCGATGTCAGCGCAACCCCGTAGGCTCCGACGTAGTAGCGCGGCAGGAACGAGGCGAAAGCCACGAAAGCGCCAAAAACGAAGAAG
>JALSHL010000318.1 GCA_026982255.1 Paracoccaceae bacterium
TTATCGCCCCTGTGAACCGCAGCAACCGTATCAACGCGGCCCTCGACCTGCTCGATGCCCGTTTTGCCCGTGGCGAAATCGACGACGAGGAATACGCCCGCCGTAAAAAGGCCCTGCTGGACTGAGATACTCCCGCACTGGTCCGTCTGCGGCATGATGGGTATCTGGCGGATATTTTTATACAGCCTGTGGTTTAGGGCTTGCGTGCCGACAAACTATGTTTTCAAGTATGGTATTGAAAGATATCCGACTGATTGGGTGCGGCATTCGCAACCGGGAGTTCGGATTGCGGCTTGTCAGACTTTGGTCGCCAACTTGTTGAACTGGAAGTATGTTGTCCGGCATTCATTTTCATAGCCTGCACCTATCAAAACCGGCGCTGCATTTTCTTGTATTTGCGGTCATCGCTCTTGTTGGTTTCCAGCTTTTTCCGGTGATGTATCCGCCGCTGGTCGACCTTCCCAACCATCTGGCTCGCCACGCCATTGGATGCGACGGAGGCCTCGGGCAAGATTACCTGAAGTATTATTCCTATGATTTGCGGCCAATTCCCAATCTGGCTGCCGATTTGGTTTACAGTGCCGGAATAGCCTGCAAAGACATTTTCCTGACAAACCGGTTGTTGATCCAGTTTACGATTCTGAACCTTGTTTTTTCTGTCTATGTCCTGCATTTCGCGATATGGCGCAAGACTTCTCTTTGGCCGGTTGCAGCAACTCTGCTTGTGTACAATACGCCATTTACATACGGCTTCGAAAATTTCAGTCTGGCTGCACCGTTTGGATTATATCTCTTTGCCATATGGATTACCCTGTCCGGCAAACCCGCCGTGGTCCGACTGGCAATAGTTGCTCCGTTGGCCTTCGCTCTCTATTTCCTGCATATTATCGCTTTCGGGTTTTTTATTCTACTGGTTGCGGCTTGGGAACTGGGCCTGGGTTTTGATGATTTGAAAAGCCGCCGGTTTCGTTTGAAAACCTTCCTGACCAGAGGCCTTGGAACTCTTCTTTTGGCTCTACCTGCAGCGTTGCATTTTTCCCAGCTAAACCAGGATGCTCCCAGGCAAGGTGTCCAAACGGTATTTTCCCTGTTCGGACGGATCGAGGCACTGGTTTCCCTGGTGATTCCTCGCCAACTATTGCTGCTCAACCCGAATCAACTTCTGTTACCGCTTACTATATTGCTGTTTTTCATTCTGGTAGTTTTCATTGGCTTCCAGACAGGGAAACTGCGGATACGCGATAACATGAAATCTGTTGTGTGGCTTGTTTTTTTGGTCGCTCTGCTAATGCCTGCAACAATGTCCGACATTGCGTTTGTGCAAATACGGTATCCGTATCTCGTGGCGGGTGTTTTCATCGCTGCTACGAGATGGGAGATCACGCAAAAGCAGCAGGCGGCTCTTGTTCTCTCCATTTTGGTGCTTTTCGCCTTACGCACCGGATCCATGAAAAATGAGTGGATCAGGCATGATGCGCAAGTGCGCGAGCTTCTGGCAGCTACAGAGTCTCTTCCTGCTGGCGCGTCCCTTTTCCCGCTGGTTTCGGAGCGAACCGATTTGGTCATCCGCCAGTCCCACTCGATTTCCTACATTGGATTGAATAAGGACATATTTCTCATATCATTATTCAATGGCACAAGCCCGCTGGTGGCGAGACCGGAAACGGCCGTCATGATACCACAACAGTTTTTTCCTCCATATCTGGCTTATTATTTTGCCTATATGAAGGGGGAATTCGACCGGTTTCCATTAAAGGCGGAGGCTTTTCAGAAGCCCTACGATAGCACCAACTCGTTTCGCTATCTGCTTGTGCTCGGCGAAAAGCCCATAGATCCTGCGGCTCTACCCGAAGGCACAAAAATCCTGACATCCGGATCATTTTTCACCATTCTGGAAACTGGTGCCTTTTGATGATCCCGTTCCATGCAAAACCGAAGGTATTCCAGTATCTACCGCTGGGGCTTTATATTTGGCCCGAAAGGACTTCCAATGCCTGATTTGATAAGTTTTGTTATTCCGTTCAAAAACGAGGAAGAAGTTTTACCGCAGTTGTTGCAGCGACTGGAGGGTCTCCGCTCCCGAATCGATGGCAGCACAGAAATTATCCTTGTTGACGATGGCAGCACAGACGACAGCGCCGGGATTGTTGCCCGGGCGATGGCTGATGTCGCCGGGATTCGTCTTTTGCGCCTGTCCCGGAATTTCGGTCACCAGATTGCAGTGACGGCGGGTCTGGATTATGCGCAAGGGGACGCTGTCATTATCATGGATGCCGACCTACAAGATCCGCCTGAAGTTGCCCTCGAATTGATCGAGAGCTGGAAACAGGGCAACCAGATAGTGCACGCGCAACGAAACCGCCGCGATGGAGAGACATGGTTTAAAAAGGTTTCCGCAAAGTTGTTCTACAGACTCCTGAACCGGCTTTCCTCGGTGGAAATTCCCCGTGACGTCGGAGACTTCAGGCTGATCGACGCCCGCGTTCTTCATGCCATTCGCCAGATGCCCGAGCGTGACCGTTTCCTGCGCGGCATGTTTTCCTGGGTGGGCTTTCGCCAGTCCATAGTAAAATACGATCGCGCCAAGCGAGAGGCCGGCGTCACGAAATATCCTATCGTCAAAATGTTGAGACTCGCCATCGACGGGCTCATCGGTTTTTCCGACGCCCCGCTACGTCTGGCGCTATGGCTAGGCGCCATTATATCGATTGGTGCAATCTTCTATGGTCTCTATATTCTGGTTCTGGCTGTTTTCACAGATACGCTTATCCAGGGCTGGGCCTCGACGGTAGTCATTCTGTCACTTCTTAGTGGTATCAATCTGCTGGTTAGTGGCGTGATAGGATTGTATGTCGGACGCATTCACGCCGAATCCAAACAACGCCCACTCTATTTTATTACCGAAAATCTGACTGGTGGACCGGACGATGCCGAAACATGAATTTGATGCCTACCACGACAAATATGTAAAAACAGTAGAGGACTCGATCGGATTTTCCGGCCTCGATCACAGTTTTTTCCAGATATCCAAAACCAACAAGTTGGCGGATCTCGTCGCCCGCCATTTTGGGAAGGATGCCCGCCCCCGGCTCCTTGACGTTGGCTGTGGCATTGGCGCGCTTCACCCCTATATCGCTTCTCTATTCAGCAGCATACACGGCGTTGATATTTCGCATAGCAGCATTGCCGAAGCAAAAACAGCCAACTCCGCGCATGATTATAAAGTTTACGATGGCCAACACCTACCTTTTTCCGACAACACGTTCGACATGACGCTGGCGGTGTGTGTCATGCATCATGTCCCGCCCTCCGAGTGGGAAAATTTCCTTGCCGAAAAAGCCCGCGTCGTACGTCCGGGCGGCCTCGTTTGTCTGATCGAGCATAACCCGCTCAACCCGGCCACACGCCTTTCGGTGGCCCGCTGTCCCTTCGACAAAGACGCCGTCCTTCTGGGTGCGCGGGAAATGCGGCGCCGTCTCGAAGCGGCGCAATTGGCTTCGGTATTCTCTGAACATTTTGTGTTTTTCCCTACCCACAGGTCGCCCTTGCGCCAAATCGAAAGATCTCTCGGGTGGCTCCCTTTGGGTGCTCAATATCTGGCGGTGGGTGAAAAAGCATGAGCAAAAGAGTAATACTCGGTCAGGGCCTGAGGTTTCTGACAATCGGTGCCGGGGCCTCTTTTCTCTATTTTGTGCTCGCGTTAATATTAGACCGGCTTGTCAACTTTCCTCCGGTAACAGCTTCGACTGTTGCCTATGTGCTTGCCGCAGTGTTTTCCTACATCGGTCACAAGAGCTTCACTTTCAATACCGGAGGCCACTCGAATTTCGAGATTCTGCGTTTTGCTGTCTCGACTCTGACCGGATTTTTGTTGGCGTCTATTATTCCTTTGGTTTTGACCGGGTATCCATCGATTATATCATATCTGGTGGTGTTGGTTGTCGTTCCCCTTCTGTCTTTCCTGATGCTAAAATTTTTCGTTTTTACAAAATCTGGCCCATAACTATTTTTCCAACACCGCGAAAATTCTTGACTCGCCCCCTGTGAACCCCGAAAGCTGGACCCGTATGGTTCCCCGCATGATCGCCAGAGCGTTCGAGGATGAAACGGGAATGCGGACAGGGACTACCCAACAGGGGTTCCGATGCCGCAGCCGCCCCCGCGACTGTATGTGGCGAGCAGGACATCAAATCCCACTGGTGCAAACCGGGAAGGGGATGTCAGGCGCCCGAGCCACAAGCCAGGAGACCGGCCATGCGCAACGTCAACAAACGCTGTCGGGAGTGACAGCAAGGAGATACAACAATGACTACCGCTACCCACACAGCAGCCGCAACGGACACATCGCTCCGGTCTATCCTCACGGTTGCCTTCTTCGGCATCGCCCTTCTTTTCGCGGCCAGCATGGCCGGTTCGGAAACCATCCACAACGCGGCGCACGACGTCCGGCACGCTGCCGGCTTCCCCTGCCACTAGAACCATGATCAGAAAAATGGTTGTCAGCGCGGTGTTCGCTGGCTTTGTAACCGCGGTGGTCATAACCGCGTTGCAACTCGCCCTGCTCGTCCCCCTGATTCAGGAGGCGGAGCTGTATGAAACCGGTGCGCTCGTCCACTTTGGCGAGGCGGCAGCCACCGCCGCCGAACCCGGGGTCGTGCAGGACTGGGGCCGCAACGCCCTCACGGCAGTGGCCAACGTCCCGACCTATATCGCCTTCACCCTTCTGCTGGTGGCGGCCTACGCCTTTGCCGAAACGAAGGGTATCAGGGTCGGCGTGCGCGAGGGCATGGCATGGGGCGTTGCCGGATTTTTCGTCCTGCAGGTCCTGCCCGGCATCGGCCTGCCACCGGAACTTCCGGGCATGTATGCGGCCGAACTGCGCCCGCGGCAGATCTGGTGGGTCTCGACCCTGATCCTGAGCGCCGGCGGCATCGCCGCGCTGGTTTTCGGGCGCAGCCCGTTGATATGGGGTCTCGGCATCGTTGCCATCGCCATCCCGCATATCATCGGCGCCCCGCAACCCGGGAGCTTCGGCGGAGTCGTCCCGCCCGAACTCGCGGCGGAATTCACTGCCCGCAGCATTGGTGTTCACGGGATTATCTGGGTCGTGATGGGCGCGCTGACCGCCTGGTTCTGGAACCGCGAAAAAGCGGCCTGACAAGCAACGGGGCGGCTCCGGTCGCTCCTATCGCGCCACGAACACGGCGCTGACCGGGTTGTGATCCGCCGAGCGGAAGCCCAGATCGTGCGTGCTGATCCGGCGCATTGCCACATTCGGCGAATAGGCATAGCCGTCGATAATCGCGGTATAATTCTCGCCGGGGACATAGGGTTTCTGCAGGGTCCGCACCGTCGGCACGCCTTCGTCCACGCCGATCCGCCAGCCGCGCGGCAGCAGGTTATCGGGAAAATCCACCAGCCAGAACAGGAATTTATCGTCTGTCCGGTGCGGAAAATCCGACTGCACCAGCCGCATGTTCCAGTCGCCGCCGATCACCACATAATTCCCCTTGGCATATTCGGCCCGGGCATAGGCAAACACCGCCGCCGCCTGTTCCCGCCGCACCTTGCCGCCGGAATCGAATGCTGACAGGTGGATGTTGATCACAATCCACTTCCGGTCCGTGCCGCGTATCGGCACCTCGCTGACAGTCGCGCCGTAGTGCCGCCGGAACCACAAGGCCAGCGGTTCCGGCTCGTCAGGGATGGCCACCGCCAGGGTCCGCTCCACAGCAGGGCGTGCGAACACCGCCAGACCGTGCGAAATCCGCAGGCTTTCGGGTAACCCCTCCACCGCCAGATCGCGCCAATACACGGCGGAATAATCCGGTAACGCCGCATCGATTTCCGCCAGCACCGGCACCTCGCGGGTCAGAAACCCGCCGTCGGAAATCTCCTGCATCAGGATAAAATCGCTGTCGAATCCCTGCGCTGTCACCGCAATATCCGTTGCCGCCGCCGCGATCTCCTCTGCGGGTAGGGCCCGCAAACTCGTCCCGCCATCGGCAATGAAGTCCGCGCCCGCGCCCAGCGCCGCATATCCGATGTTCCAGCTGGTCATGCTGATCTGCCGTCCGGCCTGTGCCCGATCCTCCCCGCGCGCGACCTCCAGCGCACCGTATTCCGGCGCAACGCTACAGGCGGCCAGAACCGGCACGATTAACAGAACAAAAACAAACCGCATGGAAACTCCATAAAAAAACGCGGCACCCGAAGGCACCGCGTCTCTTTTTCAACGACGGTTACCCGTCTGTCAATCGGCCTCAGTTCATTTCCATTTCGGAAAAGGTTGCCAGATAGGCGATCAGGTTGGCACGATCTTCCGCGTCTTTCAGACCGGCAAAGGACATCTTGGTTTTCGGGGTGAAATCCTTCGGCTTGGTCAGGAAGGCGTCGAGGTTCTCAACGGTCCAGATATCGCCGGCCTCGTAATGTGCCAGCATACCTTTCGAGTATTTGAAGCCCTCGACCGCGCCGATTGCACGTCCGACTACGCCGGTCAGCGCCGGACCGGTGCGGTTTTTCGCGCCGTCACCGATCTGGTGGCAGGCTTTGCATTTCTTGAATACCTTTTCACCGGCTGCGGCGTCACCACCGGCCAGTGCGGCCTCGATGATCATTGCATTGTCCATGCCCATGGACTCTTCCATTTCCGTGGATTCGTCGGAGCCGCCGCCGTGGGAACCGGCCAGAACGGCGGTCGAGGCGAGAGCAATTGCGCCGGCTGCGATGTAAGTTGCAAGTTTCATGAATCTACCTTTCCTGAGATTACGCTGGTGTAATTAATAAGGTGCTTCGCCCTGAACTCAATGCGCCAATTTGCCCGATACTGTAGAATCAGGCGCCAAACCGCCGGTTTCACGCGGATTTTACTTTTTGTGCGAAAAAATAGTGTGGAAAACACTCTTGGCAAGCTTCGTGCGATGGGCCAAAACCGCCAGAAACCAGAAACGGACTTACCCATGCGCTCCCTAACCTGCTTCAAGGCCTACGACATCCGCGGCAAACTCGGTCAGGACCTGACCACCTGCATCGCCTACGACATCGGCGCCGCCTTCGCGCAAAGCCTCGCGCCACGCACCGTGGTCATCGGTGGCGATTGCCGCGAAAGCAGCATGGAACTGAAACAATCCGTCGCCGACGGCCTGACCGACATGGGCGTCGATGTCATCGACATCGGCATGTGCGGGACCGAGGAAGTCTATTTCGCCACCGACCACCTGAAAGCCGACGGCGGGATAGAGATCACCGCCTCGCACAACCCGATCGACTACAACGGCATGAAACTGGTCGGCCCCGGCTCCCGCCCCCTCGACCCGGCAACCGAACTGGCCGACATCCGCACCATGGCCGAGAAACGCAAATTCCTGCGCCCCGCCGAAAACGGCACCCTGACACGGCAGGACATTCGCGCCGCCTATGCCGCCAAGGTCCTGTCCTTTATCGACATTGCCAAGCTGAAACCGCTGAAGATCCTCGTCAACGCCGGCAACGGCGCCGCCGGCCCGGCCTTTGACGAGATCGCCCGCCAGCTACAGACCGCAGGCGCCCCGCTCGAGTTCATCCGCATGGACCACGAACCGGACAGCAGCTTCCCGAACGGCATCCCCAACCCGCTCCTGCCGGAAAACCGGCCCCGCACCGCGGCGGCGGTGGTCGAAAACGGCGCGGATTTCGGCGTGGCGTGGGACGGCGACTTCGACCGCTGTTTCTTCTTCGACGGTCAGGGCAATTTCATCGACGGCTACTACCTCGTCGGCCTGCTGGCGCAACAGGCGCTGATGGACCACCCCGCCGCCACCATCATCCACGACCCGCGCATGATCTGGAACACGCAGGA
>JALSHL010000319.1 GCA_026982255.1 Paracoccaceae bacterium
GGCGATCAGCGAGGATGCGGAAATCACCGGCTCGGTCTCTGGCGGCTGTGTCGAGGGCGCGGTGGTGGAGGAGGCGCTGGAGGCCCTGACCGACGGCCGGCCGCGCATACTGGAATACGGCGTGACAAACGAGGAGGCCTTTGCCGTCGGTCTGGCCTGTGGCGGCACCATCCGCGTGCTGGTGGAGCCGGTGGGCGTCGGGCAAGGACCGTCGGTCGGGTTGCTGGAGGAACTGGCGGCGCACCGCGAGGCCCGTCGCGCGGCGGCCTATGTGGTCGATCCTGCGGACTGGTCGCGCCGTGTGGTTCTGGCCGGGGACGCGCCGGAATATCGCGGGCGTTTCGTAAGCGACAAGTCGGGGTTCGAGGGCGAAACCTTCGTCAATATCCACAACCCGCCCTTGCGGATGATGGTTGTCGGCGCGGTGCATATTGCGCAACCGCTGGTGCGGATGGCGCGACTGGCGGGCTACGACCCCGTGGTGATCGACCCGCGCGCCGCCTTTGCCAGCGAGGCCCGTTTCCCGAACGAGCGGCTGGTGCATGACTGGCCGGACGAGGCCTTGCAGGCCGAGGGGCTGGACGGGCGTTGCGCCGTGGTGACCCTGTCGCACGACCCCAAGATCGACGATCCGGCGATACAGGTGGCCTTGCGTTCCGATGCGTTCTACCTCGGCTGTCTCGGGTCCAGCCGCACCCATGCGAAACGGGTGGCGCGGCTGGAGGCGGCAGGGTTTTCGGCGGCGGAAATCGCGAAGATCCACGCGCCGGTCGGGGCGGATATCGGGGCGAAAACTCCGGCGGAAATAGCCGTGTCGATCATGGCCGAAATCACCGAGCGCCTGCGCCGGCCGGAGACGCGGCGATGAAATTCGGGCCGGTTCCTGTGGGTGAGGCCGAAGGGGCGATCCTCGCCTATTCGCTGAAGGCGGGGGCGGTGCGGCTGAAAAAGGGGTTGCGGCTGGCGGCGGAGGACATTGCGGCCCTGCGCGCGGCTGGCATTACCGAAGTCACCGTTGCGCGGCTGGAACCGGATGACATGCCCGAGGACGAGGCGGCGCAGACATTGGCCCGCGCGCTGGTGCCGGATGCGGCAGAGGCGGCTTTGCGCCTTGGCGCGCCCTATGCCGGACGGGTGAATATTCAGGCCGACGCGGCGGGGCTGGTGCAGGTGGATGCGGCGGCGGTCCAGCGGTTCAACTCGGTCGATCCGGCGATTACCGTGGCAACCCTGCCGGATATGAAACGGGTGGCGTCGGGGGCGCTGGTGGCCACGGTCAAGGTTATTCCCTACGCCGTCGACAGCGCCCGCGTGGCCGGGGTGCTGGCCGGTGTGAACGGGGCGCTGCGCGTGGTGCCTTTCAAGGTGAAAACCGCCGGACTGGTGCTGAGCGAGGTGCCGGATATGAAGCCTTCGGTGCTGGAAAAGGGGCGGCGGGTGGTGGAGGCGCGGCTGAACGCGCTGGGCATCACGCTGGAAGAGGTCGAGATGGTTCCCCACACCGAAGCGGCGCTGGCGAAGGCGCTGGCGCGGGTGGCGGGAGAGGTGATCCTGATCCTCACCGGCTCGGCCACTTCGGATGCTAACGACGTCGGCCCGCAGGCCCTGCGCGCGGCGGGTGGCAGGCTGGAGCGTTTCGGAATGCCGGTCGATCCGGGCAATCTGCTGTTCCTCGGCGCGTTGGGACGGCGGCCGGTGGTCGGCCTGCCCGGCTGCGCCCGCTCGCCGGCGCTGAACGGGGCCGACTGGGTGCTGGAGCGGCTGGCCTGCAGGCTGGAGGTGCGCGCGCAGGACATTGCCGCGATGGGGGTGGGCGGTTTGCTCAAGGAAATCCCGACCCGTCCGCAGCCGCGCAGCGGTTTGCCGGACAGGCGCGAGCGGCCGAAGGTCGAAATTTTGCTGCTGGCGGCGGGGGCCTCGCGCCGGATGCAGGGACGCGACAAGCTGCTGGAGGATGTCGGCGGCAAGCCGATGTTGCGCCACGCGGCAGAGGTAGCGCTGGCCAGTGCCGCGGATCGGGTGCATGTGGTTCTGCCGCCGGATGCGGCCGCGCGGCGCGATGCGGTGGCGGGGCTGGACCTTGCATTGCACGAGGCACCGGACCGGGCCGAGGGCATGGCGGCCTCGGTCCGGGCGGGGATTGCGGCGCTGTCGGACGATTGCGACGCGGTGGTGCTGGCCTTTGGCGATATGCCCGATGTGACTCCGGCGGATTTCGACGCGCTGGTCGCCGCGTTCGATCCGGCGCAGGGGCGAGAAATCTGCCGCGCGGTCACGGAATCGGGCAAGGCGGGGCATCCGGTGCTGTTCGGGCGGCGGTTCTTTGAATCCCTTGCGGCGCTGGCGGGGGATCGCGGTGCGCGCGACGTGGTGCGCGGGGCGCCGGAGTATTTGCATGACGTGGAAACCGCAGGCGAAGGCGCGGTCACCGACCTCGACACGCCGGCGGACTGGGCCGCGTGGCGGGACCTCGCCGGAAATTGATCGGACGGGCAAATTTTTTCTTGTTTCGGCTGCATGGCTCGTGCCACTGTGACGGCCTGACGCAGCGGAAATTTACGGGGGGTTGATGGAACTCGAAGGTAGCCGGATTATTGCGGCCGACAGGCAGACGGTCTGGGAGGCGCTGAACACTGTGGAAGTATTGCAAGCCAGTATCCCCGGCTGCAAGGAAATGACCGGCAATGCCGCCGACGGGTTCGAGGCTGTCGTGACCCAGAAAATCGGGCCGGTGAAGGCGACCTTCAAAGGCGCGGTTACGCTGACCGATATCGTCGAGGCCGAGAGTTACCGTATCGTCGGTGAAGGCAAGGGCGGTGCCGCCGGTTTTGCCAAGGGCGGCGCGCTGGTGCGGCTGGCGGATGCCGAGGGCGGCACCGAACTGATTTATACCGTCGAGGCCAAGGTGGGCGGCAAGCTTGCACAGCTTGGCTCGCGCGTGGTGTCGGGGGTGGCGAAGAAGCTCGCCGACCAGTTTTTCGAGAATTTCGAGATGGCCGTAGCGCCACCCGAAGAAGAGGAAGAAGAAACGGCGGATGCGGAGGAAAAGCCCAAAAAGGGATGGTTCCGCAAGCTGACCGGCAAAAACACATAACAGACAACATGGGAGGAAAACATGCCATCTGTAACAATGACCGTGAACGGCAGGGCCGTCACGGGCGAGGTCGAAGGACGCACCCTGCTGTCGCAATTCCTGCGCGACGACCTGAAACTGACCGGCACGCATATCGGTTGTGACACCAGCCAGTGCGGTGCCTGCACGGTGCATGTGAACGGGGCGGCCGTCAAAGGCTGCACCATGCTGGCGCTGGAGGCCGACGGGGCCGAGGTGAAAACCATCGAGGGAATGGCGAATCCGGACGGCTCGCTCGGCGTCATCCAGGCGGCGTTTCAGGAACACCACGGCTTGCAATGCGGTTTCTGCACGCCGGGCATGGTGATGGCGGCGGCGGACTTGCTGGCCGGCAACGCCAACCCGACCGAGGCCGAGATCCGCAAGCATCTCGAAGGCAATATCTGCCGCTGCACCGGCTATCACAACATCGTAAAATCCGTTCAGGCTGCTGCTGCCCAGCTGGGATAAGCGCGCGGAACCGGATCAACAGGAGGAATAACAATGCCCAAGGACCATGGCATAGGCGCCAGCCCCAAGCGGCGCGAGGACGTCCGGTTTCTGACCGGAAACGGCAAGTATACCGATGACATCAACGCCCCGAACCAGACCTACGTCTATTTCGTGCGCTCCGATGTTGCCCACGGAACCATCAACAAGATCGACACCAGCGACGCCGAGAAAATGCCCGGCGTTGTGCGCATTTTCACCGGCGCGGATTTCGAGGGCGTCGGCGGCGTGCCCTGCGGCTGGCAGGTGA
This sequence comes from Paracoccaceae bacterium, assembly GCA_026982255.1. GTDB lineage: Bacteria > Pseudomonadota > Alphaproteobacteria > Rhodobacterales > Rhodobacteraceae > NORP23. The sequence goes on from JALSHL010000319.1 coordinate 3,873, forward strand.
CCGACCGTTTCGGCGAGCCGATGCAGGAACCGGCGCATCCGGTGCTGGCACAGGGCAAGGTGCGCCATGTGGGTGACCCGATTGTCGCCGTGGTGGCCGAGACACTGGAACAGGCCCGCGATGCGGCCGAAGTGCTGGAGGTCGACATCACCGAACTGCCCGCGGTTATCGATATGAAGGAGGCCCTGAAAGAAGGGGCGCCCAAGGTGCATGACGACCTGACCAGCAACCTTTGCTACGACTGGGGATTTGTCGAGGAAAACCGCGAGGCCGTGGACGAGGCGATCAAAAACGCCGCCCATGTCACCACGCTGGAACTGCGCAACAACCGTCTGGTGGCCAACCCGATGGAGCCGCGTGTGGCGATCGGGGAATATGATGCCTCGAACGACGAATACACGCTTTATACCACCAGCCAGAATCCACATGTGATCCGGCTGCTGATGGGGGCGTTCGTGCTGGGTATCCCCGAGCATAAACTGCGTGTCGTCTCGCCCGATGTCGGCGGCGGTTTCGGCACCAAGATTTTCCATTACGCCGAAGAGGCCTTCTGCACCTTCGCGGCCAAGGCGATCAACCGGCCGGTCAAATGGACCTCGTCGCGGTCCGAGGCCTTCATGTCCGACGCCCACGGGCGCGATCATGTCACCAAGATCGAACTGGCGCTGGACAAGGACAACAATTTCCTGGCCGTGCGCACCGATACCTACGCCAACATGGGCGCCTATCTGTCCACCTTTGCGCCTTCGGTGCCGACGTGGCTGCATGGCACGCTGATGGCGGGGAATTACACCACGCCGCTGATCTATGTGAACGTCAAGGCGGTGTTTACCAACACGGTGCCGGTCGATGCCTATCGCGGTGCCGGCCGTCCCGAGGCCTCGTTCCAGCTGGAGCGGGTGATCGACAAGGCGGCGCGGGAACTGGGCGTGGACCCGATTGCGCTGCGTCGGCAGAATTTCATCAAGCCGGACCAGTTCCCCTATGCCACCCCTGTTGCGGTGGAATACGACACGGGCAACTACGACGCGACGATGGACAAGATCGAGGAGATCGCCGATCTGGCCGGTTTCGAGGCCCGCAAGGCCGAGAGCGCCAAAAACGGCAAGCTGCGCGGTCTGGGCATCGCCCATTATATCGAGGCTTGCGGTATCGCGCCGTCGAACCTCGTCGGGCAGCTTGGCGCGCGCGCCGGTCTGTATGAATCCGCCACGGTGCGGGTGAACGCGACCGGCTCGATCTCTGTCATGACCGGTTCGCACAGCCACGGGCAGGGGCACGAAACCGCCTTTCCGCAGGTGATTGCCGAGATGATCGGGATCGACGAAAGCCAGATCGACATCGTGCATGGCGATACCGCGAAAATCCCGATGGGCATGGGGACCTACGGTTCCCGCTCGTTGGCGGTGGGCGGGTCTGCCATGGTCAAGGCGGCCGAAAAGGTTATCGCCAAGGCCAAGAAAATCGCCGCGCATCTGCTGGAGGCCGGCGAGGACGATATCGAGCTGGCCAACGGCGAATTCACCGTTGCCGGCACCGACAAATCGGTGGCCTGGGGGGACGTGACCCTTGCGGCCTATGTCCCGCACAACTATCCGCTGGAGGATCTGGAGCCGGGGCTGGAGGAAACCGCCTTCTACGATCCGGCCAACTTCACCTACCCCTCGGGCGCCTATGCCTGCGAGGTGGAGGTCGATCCGGAGACCGGCAAGGTCGAGGTCTGCTCCTTTGCTGCCGCCGACGATTTCGGCAACATCATCAACCCGATGATTGTTGACGGGCAGGTGCATGGCGGCATTGCGCAGGGGATCGGGCAGGCGCTGCTTGAAAACTGCGTCTATGATTCCGACGGGCAGCTGCTGAGCGGGTCCTACATGGATTATACCATGCCGCGGGCCGACGATCTGCCAAACTATACGGTGGACCATTCCTGCCAGACGCCCTGCACCCACAATCCGCTGGGCGTCAAGGGCTGTGGCGAGGCGGGGGCGATCGGATCGCCACCGGCGGTCATCAATGCCGTGGTCGACGCGCTGTCGGACTACGGGATCACCCACATCGATATGCCTGCCACACCCGCCCGGGTCTGGGAAGCTATCCAGGCTGCGAAGTAAGGGAGAAGCGACATGTACAACTTCGAATTTGTGAAACCTTCGACAGTGGCCGAGGCTGTGGCGGCGCTTGCCTCCGAGGACGCGCAGGCGCTCGGCGGGGGACAAACCCTGATCCCGACCATGAAACAGCGGCTGGCGTCGCCTGCGAAACTGGTCTCGCTGACCGGTATCGAGGAGATGAAAGAGATCGACTCCGACGGCAAGGTCCTGACCATCGGCGGCGGGGTGACCCATGCCGAGGTGGCGGCGGGCGGTTACGGGGCGATCTCGGAACTGGCCGGCAATATCGGCGATCCGGCGGTGCGCAATCGCGGCACCATCGGCGGCAGTCTGGCCAACAACGACCCTTCGGCGGATTATCCGGCGGCGGTGCTGGCGTCCAATGCCACCATCGTTACCAACAACCGGACGATCGCGGCGGATGACTATTTCGAGGGGATGTTCTCCACCGCCCTGATGGACGGGGAAATCATCATTTCGGTGCAGTTTCCGGTGCCCGAGGCCGCCAACTACCAGAAGTTCGAGCAACCGGCCTCGCGTTTCGCGCTGGTGGGCGTGTTCGTGGCCAAATACCCCGACGGTGTGCGCGTCGCGGTCACCGGCGCATCCGAAGGCGGCGTGTTCCGCTGGACGGCCGCCGAGGAGGCTCTCTCGGCCAGTTTCAGCCCCGATGCGCTCGACGGGTTGTCGCTGGATGCGGAGGGGATGATCGAGGACCTGCACGGCTCGCCGGCCTATCGCGCCCATCTGGTCAAGGTGCTGACTGCACGGGCGGTGGCTGCTGCCTGACCGGTCCGAACAGAAAACCGCAAAGCCCCGCCCGTAACGGCGGGGTTTTTGTTTGTGCGGACTCACGAGTGCGTGATTTTTCCGGGGCGAAGTGCTACACTTGCAGAGTATTTTGAGTCTCTCTTGATATTCGGGAGTTTTTGTCATGACCCGCACGGTATTCGTCGCCCTGTTTTCGTTGTTGCTGTTTCCGGCATTCGCCGCCGCGCAGGATTCCCCGATCCCCGAGCGCCGCAGTATCGTCACCGAGAACCGGGACTACTACGGCGGGGACATCCGGTCGATTTTCGATACCAATCTCGAGATTTGCGAGAAAACCGCGCTGGCCGATCCGGCCATCAACGCCTTTACCTTCAACGACAACAAGGGCGCCTGTTTCCTGAAGCGCGATATTGAATCCGAGGTGTTTTTCGAGGGGGCAATTTCCGCAAAACTGGTCAACACACGCCCCGAGATCCAGCGCCGCGGGGCCATGCAGGCCGGACGGCTGGCATTTCTGCCCGATGGCTATCTGCCCGATGCCACCCGTCAGGCCCGCACATTCGGCATCGACTATCCGGTGAACGGGCGCACTGTCGAGGAACTGCTGCGCGAGATATCTCTGGCCGAAAAACGGGGCGATACGAACGGGGCTTATTGGGCACAGGCGGCACTGGTCAACCTGACGGATGATGCGCAGGACTGGCTGAAGCTGGGGCAACTGGCGGTCAAATACAAATCGGACAACCGAAATACGCTGCGCTGGATAGCCTCGAGTGCCGCGATCAATGCGTTTCTTCGGGCCGACACCCCCGGACTGGAGTCCGCTGCGCTGCAATTGCTGGCAGAGATGCTGGAAGCGCGCGGCGAGGGGCGTTTCGCCATTCCGGCATTGCGGCTGGCACAGGAGATAGCCCCTGACGACCGGGTGAGTGCCGCACTGGAACGGGTGCTTGGCCTGTTCGGGTTCCGGGTGCTGGAAGACCAGATCGACGCCGATGCCGCCAGCCCCCGTTATTGTGTTTATATGTCCGAGGAACTGCTGCAAAACGGGCTGGACTATTCCA
>JALSHL010000320.1 GCA_026982255.1 Paracoccaceae bacterium
CGTGCCATCCGCCGGAACCGGGTCGGCGGCATCTGGACGCTGGGAATGAAAAACGCCAGCAAGCTGGGGCAGTTCTTCGTATAGACGGAATTTTTGGAGCGGGGACGTTGGTAGCGGGGGAGGGACTTGAACCCCCGACACGCGGATTATGATTCCGCTGCTCTAACCACCTGAGCTACCCCGCCGGACCGAGGGTGTATTTAGGGCAGGCCGCAGGGGGCGTCAAGCGGGAAAAGCGGGAATATCCGAAACATTGACAGGGAGCGGCGCAAACTCTCAGCGGTCGGTATCCGGCGGCCTGTATCCCGTCCCGAGATAGAAGGTATAGGTCGCAACCTCCGCGCCGAACCGCTGCACCGTCCGGGTTTCCAGCCTCTGCACCTTTGCAAACCTTCCGGTGATTTCGGGGGAAAGCGGGTGCCATTCGTTGGTCAAAATAATCGCGTCCCGTCCGGCCAGCACCGTCTCGTCGCGCCAGAAATCGAACGCGCTTTTGCGGCTGGACAGCACCTCGACCTTGTGCAAGGGCACCCAGAAGCCCAGAATGGAGCCGTTGCGATAGTCGGACGCCACCAGAAACGCATCCGGCCGTGCCTGCTGCAAGGCCATTGCCCGTTCCGCGGTTTCCGGCCAGCCATAGACCTCGGCGGTTTCGTAGTCGGTTTCGCCGACAAGGGCGGACAGCGGGAAAACCGCATAGTTGATGGTAAACAATGTGGCGACCACCATTCCTAATAAAAGATGCGCGATCACCTGCCAGCGGCGGAAATACAGCCCCGCAAAGGGCAGAAAGGCCACCAGCGCCATCAGGTTCCAGTAATACAGGACCTGCGTGAAAGCCGACAGAACCAGACACAGCGCGGTCGAGACGAAAAACGTCGCAATCGCGATCCTGCGCCAGTTTTGCGGAACCGCCCCGGGATAGCGCAGCATACGGAAAAATGCCGCGATCAGGAATGGCGAGGCCGCAAGTCCGAAAGACAGCAGAAACGCCGCCATCTGCCACAGGGTTTTTGCCAGTCCCGTTGCCTCGTCCATCCGGTCGGACAGGTTATACTGGAACGAGGCCGCGCCGTTCTGCATGTTCCAGACGAATACCGGCGTCAGGACCAGCAGCGTCAGCAGGATCGCCAGATACAGGTGGACCGACCGCAGCATCCCGCGAAACCGTGCCGTGGCCAGCACCGTCGCGAAAACCCCGAGGGCAAACAGCGCCGCATTGTATTTCGTCAACCCCGCCAACCCGATCAGCAGCGCGGCGAGATACAGGTGCCGCGGGGTGAAACTGCCATCGTCGCGAACGGATTCCAGCGTTTTGAAAACGGCAACGGTTGCCAGCGCCAGCAGTGCGATCATCAGGTGGTCGTTGAAAACCATCGCGGTAAAAATGAACATCAGCGGGCTGGCAAACACCACCAGCAGCGCGAGAATTTTCTGCCGCGCCGCATATCCGTTCAGCCACCACAGGATGCTGCCGGCCAGAATGGCGGTGGAAAACAGCGCGGGCAGCCGCAGCGCGAACAGGCTGTCCCCGAATACGGCCGCAACGGCTGCCTGTATCCAGGCCTGCAACGGCGGGTGGTCATAATAGGAAAGCGCAGGATTCTGCCCCCACAGCCAGTAGTAGGCCTCGTCCGGCAGTGGACTGGCCCAGAGCATGAATACCAGACGGTCCGCGATCAGGACAGTGGCGACAAGGGCCAGAAACCCCGTCGGCAACTCCGGAAACCGTGGCGTGGAAACTGGACCGGCCGCAGGCATGCCGCCGGTTATTCCGCCACGTCCGCCGTGCGCGGCACCACGGCCCCGAACTGGCGGATGCGCGAGCGGTAGTTGACCAGCGTGGCCTCGAACACCTCGGGGGTGAAATCCGGCCAGCTTTCCTTGATAAAGGCAAACTCGGAATAGGCGCTCTGCCATGTCATGAAGTTGGACAGGCGCAATTCTCCGGCGGTGCGGATAATCAGGTCGGGGTCGCTTTGTCCCTTGGTGTCCAGCACGCCGGAAATTGTATCCTCGGTGATGTCCCCGATCCGGATTTCACCGGCACTGACCTGCCGTGCAATGGTCCGCATGGCGCGCACCAGTTCGTCCCGCCCGCCATAATTGATGGCGACGTTCAGGTTCAGCAATGTGTTGTCCTTGGTCAGATCGGTCAGGAAATCCATCTGCTTGCGAATATCCGCGGCCAGCGGCGTGGGATCGCCGAAGAAACGGACGCGGACGTTTTTTTCGTCCAGCTCCAGAAGGTTGTTCTGCAAATAGCCGCGAAACAGCTTCATCAGCCCTTCGACCTCGTGCGCCGCGCGCTTCCAGTTTTCCGTGGAAAAGGCATACAGCGTCAGCGTATCCACCCCCAGCGGCGGACAGGATTTGACGATATCCTTCACCCGGTTGGCACCGCGCTTGTGCCCGATCAGGCGGGGCATGCCGCGTTTGGCTGCCCAACGGCCATTGCCGTCCATAATTATCCCAACATGCACTTCGCGTCCCCTTCCGGATCACATACTGCCCGCTGATTGCGGATACCCTCTAATCACCGCGATTTCAACAAGCGCGTGCATTCGACGGGGACTATCCGCCTATTCCTCCGGCGCGGGTGTGTAGTTCCGGCCCAGATATATCGTGTATTCCGCCACTTTCATACCGAAGGGTGTGATATCGAATGTTTCCAGTTCCTCGATACTGTCGAACCGGTCGCGGATCACGTCGGCCATGGGAAAGAATGGCTCGGTCAGGATAACAGCATCCTGCCCGTCGCGCCCGTTCTCCCCGATCCAGAAGGTGAACTGGCTTTTGCGGGTGGCGATTACCTCGACCAGCGGGTCATTGATGGTAAAGGCCAGAATGGAGCCGGTGCGATAGTCCGAAGTCGCCAGAAACTCCGCTCCGGTTTTCTGTTGCCAGTCCAGCATTTTCTCCGAGATTTCCGGCCAGCCGCGGGCGACGCCGGGCAGATAACCGGAGGTGCCGTTGAAGGCAAAAAGCGGAACAATAACGAAGTTGATGGTGAACAGGGTGATATAGGCCGTGCCAAAGACCAGATGCGCCACCAGATGCCAGCGCCGCTGGAAATAGATCAGCAGGAACGGGAAAAGCGGCACATAGGCCACGATGATCCAGTAGGTCGAAACCGGCGTGGAAAGCGACAACACCAGAACGAACCCGAGTGCAACAACCAGACCCGAAATCGCAAAAGGGCGCACCGCCCCGAGCCACGCAGGTATTTCGTGCGCGGGCAGGGCAAAACGGACAACCGCCGAGACCAGTAACGGGCCGACATGGATCATGGAGGCCAGAAAGAACATCTGCACATAAAATGCCCAGCGGGACAGGGAACCGCTGTCGAACGCCAGACGGTCGGACAGGTTATACTGGAAAGAGGCATCTCCGTTTGCCTGGTTCCACAGGAAAACCGGTGTCAGGCAGGCCAGCGTGACCAGCGCCGCAAGATACAGGTGTGGCGAGCGCAGCATGGGCCGCAGGCGTTTGACGAACAGGATTGCAAGAAATATCCCGATAGCAAAAAGCACAGCATTGTATTTTGTCAGCCCCGCCAGCCCGATCAGCCCCGCCGCCCCGTAGAGCGTCGGTTTCCGCACGCTTGCATCTTCGAGAAACCGTTCGAACGTCAACGCCGTCAGGATGGTGGCAAGCGACAGCAGCGCGATCAGCAGATGGTCGTGGAACACGATTTCCATCAGAACGAAAAACAGCGGTGTCGCGAAGACCACCAGCACGGCGGTCGGAAAATCGAACTCCACCGTTGTTCCGCGCGCCCGCCTGGACCACCAGTGGATGGACCATACAACAATCGCGGAACTCAGCAGCGTCGGCGCGCGCAGGGCCAACAGCGAATGTCCGAAAATCTTGGTGGACAGGCCGATCAGCCACGCCTGCAGGGGCGGGTGGTCATAATACGAAAGCGCGGGATGCTTGCCCCACAGCCAGTAATAACCCTCGTCCGGCAGCGGCGCGGCAAAAAACAGATAGGCTATCCGGTCGACCAGCAGGATCGCCAGAACCGTAAACAGAAACCATTTCGGGAGCCGGAGACGTTCCGAGGGCGGGGTGGTTGCAGGAGATGTCGTCATATTGAAACCGAAAATAAAATATGCAGACCAACTACATCACTTCATGCTCCACCGCTACAGATTTTTGTTGCCGACCGCTGCTCACGTCCCACAGAATGTCGCCCGCACCACCTCGTCGGGCTGCGGCGGGTTCTCGTATTGCGCGAATTCCGTCCGCGCCTCGAACGGGTTCGACAGCACCTCCAGCAGGCGTTCAAACGGCGCATAGTCGCCCTTTTCCGCGGCTTCGATCATTTCCTCCATCCGGTGGTTGCGCGGGATATAGACCGGATTGACGGCACGCATTACCGCCGGATCGGGCCCGAGCGGCAGCCAGCCTTTCGCCCATTCGTCGAAGGCTTCCGGCTGCTCAAACAAGGCGCGCACCGGTTCGGCGCTCCCTCCTTCGGCCAGCGCCCCCAGATGCCGGAAAAATAGCGTGAAATCCACCGCGTTGTTCGCCATAGCGGTCAGCAGGCCGGAAACCAGCGGTTTTTCTACGGCCTCCAACCCCAGTTTCCGGGCAAACCCTTTGTGATATGCCTCCGAAAACAGCAGCGGAAAGCGGTCCAGAACCGCCTGCGCCGCTTCGCGCGCCTTTTCCGCATCGCGATCCACCAGAGTCAGCAGCGTGCTGCCGAGCTGCGCCAGATTCCAGTGTGCGATCTGCGGCTGGTTTCCCCAGGCATAGCGCCCCTGCCGGTCGATGGAGCTGAACACCGTTTCGGGGTGGTAGCTGTCCATGAAGGCGCACGGCCCGTAGTCGATCGTTTCGCCGGCAACCGACATGTTGTCGGTGTTCATCACCCCGTGGATAAACCCGACCTGCATCCAGCGCGCCACCAGTTCCGCCTGCCGCTGCATCACCGCTTCCAGAAACGCCAGCGCGGGGTTTCCGGCTTCGGCTGCGGCCGGATAGTGCCGTGCTATGGTGTAATTCAGCAGGCGTTTCAGCGACTCCGTATCGCGCCGCGCAAAATGGAACTGGAAGGTGCCGACGCGGATGTGGCTCTCGGCCACACGGGTCAGCACCGCACCGGGCAGCAGCCCCTCGCGCCGCACCAGATCACCGGTAGTCACCGCCGCCAGCGCCCGCGTGGTGGGAATGCCGAGCGCCGCCATCGCCTCGCTGACAACATATTCGCGCAGCACCGGCCCGATCACCGCGCGCCCGTCGCCGTTGCGCGAAAACACCGTGCGCCCCGCGCCCTTCAACTGGATGTCGCGCCGCACTCCGTCCGGCCCGATCACCTCGCCCAGCAGCACGGCGCGCCCGTCGCCAAGCTGCGGCACAAACCCGCCGAACTGGTGCCCGGCATAGGCGGTCGCCACCGGCTCCGCCCCCTCCGGTACCATGTTGCCTGCCAGCACATCGACCGTCAGGTCGGCCGGATCGATGCCGATTTTCCGCGCCAGCCCCTCGTTCAGCTTCACCAGCTTCGGCGCCGGCACCTTGGCGGGAACCTGCGGCGCGTGGAACTGCGGTGGCAGGGCGGCGAAACTGTTGTCGAAACGGATCACGGGCGATACTCCGGCAGGACATCGGGCAGGGGGTTGCTCTCCGACATCGGGATCGAGACGGAGCCATACTGCACGATCCGGCAATGATGCCGTTTCAGCGCCCGCGGATGGTCCACCCCGCAGGAATGGGCGATGATCCCGCTGCCGTAGCGGATCTTGCCGACGAAATTCTTCACCCGCTCGGCTTTTTCCAGCGGCACCAGCCCCTTTTGCAGCCGCTCGTCATGGGTGGTGATACCGGTCGGGCAGGTGTTCTTGTTGCACTTCAGCGACTGGATACAGCCGAGCGCGAACATGAACCCGCGTGCCGAGGTCACGAAGTCCGTGCCGGCGCAAAACGCCCATGCCACCTCTGCCGGAGTCACCAGCTTGCCCGAGGAAATCACCTTGATCCGCTCGCGCAAGCCATATTTCACCAGCACATCGACCACCATCGGCAGGGCCTCTTTCAACGGCAGTCCGACGTTGTCCATCAATGGCATCGGCGCCGCCCCTGTGCCGCCGTCGCCCCCGTCCACGGTGATGAAATCCGGCGCGCTCTCGATTCCGCGCGCGTGGACTTCGCGGCACATTTCCTCCAGCCAGCCATCCCCCGCGATCACCGTCTTGAACCCGGTCGGCAGGCCGGAAACGCCGCGCACATGGTTGATGAAATCGAGCATCTCCGCCACGTTGTCGATCTCCGGATGCCGGTTTGGCGAAATCGAGGCCTCGCCCGCCGGAATTCCACGCACCGTTGCGATTTCCTCGGTCACCTTGACCGCAGGCAGGATACCGCCCTTGCCGGGCTTGGCCCCCTGACTCATCTTCACCTCGATCATTTTCACCTCGGGGTGGGCGGCGACCTTCGCCAGCTTGTCGTCATCCAGCCCGCCGTCGGCATTGCGCACGCCGTATTTCGCCGTGCCGATCTGGAAAACGATGTCGCAACCGCCCTCCAGATGGAACGGAGACAGCCCGCCTTCGCCGGTATTCAGCCAGCATCCGGCCTTCTTCGCTCCGACCGACAGTGCCCGCACCGCCGGTTTCGACAGGGCGCCGAAGCTCATGCCGGAAATGTTGATGATCGACGGTGCCGCATAGGGTTCGCGCGCATAGGGACCAATCACCACCGGCGGAGCCTCGTGCGCCTCTTCGTCCATTTTCGGAAACGGGCAGTTGACGAAAATCGGCGTGCCGGGAATGGTCAGCGACTTGGTGGAGCCGAAAGCGATGGTATTGTCCTTCCCGCCCGAGGATTTCGCGATCCAGTCCCGCTCGGCGCGGTTGAACGGCATTTCCTCGCGATCCATGGCAAAGAAATACTGCCGGAAAAACTCGCCGAGCGTGGAAAACAGATACCGGAACCGCCCCAGCACCGGATAGTTGCGCCGCACCGCGTCGTGGCTTTGATGCGAGTCGATGAAATACAGGACAATCACCGCCAGCAGCACAAGGCCGATGGCAAAAACCAGCGCAATGGCCAGCCCGTTTATGACCGGATAGAGCGGCCCGCCGAACAGATCCATGATATGTCTCCTGTATCACTCTACGGGATAGTAGTGCTACAGCGTGATTTATACGAGGGCAGACTAGAGAAAATCTTCGTTTTTCAGGATCAGGGCCTTACCCGAGGGGCGCTCGAAGTCGATATGAACGATCTTCCGCGTGTTGTTTTTCCCGCTCACCCGCCGAAAGATGAATTCCTTCTCGGCAAAATTTCCCGGAATCATGATCCAGCGGACCATTGCCGTAGTCAAACCCTTATAAGGAGCGATCATATCGATCAGCCACAGCCGCTCGCCGGAGTTCCAGTCGTCCGGTCCGAGAGGTTCACCGGAGACGTATTTTTTCTCCGCCTCGGGGCTTAGCCATGCCCAGGTGAAAAGACCACGGGGAACTTCGTCGAACCGGAAGATCCTGAATTGCCCCAACGCAATTACCATCTCGAAGGCTTCGCGGAAGCCTGCTATGCTGATGCCCTGATGTCGCTGGCTACGCATTGCCAGATAAATGAAATCGCCATAAATCCGCATGGCTTCGGGCGAGGGAGACGCAATGCGATCGGCAACGGGCCGTATCTTGCCAGATTTGCTCCGGGCCATTCTAGAAACCTTCTCTCGATATATCGATCAGCCCCGCCTCTGAGGTTTTGAGCACCATCCGTGCCGTATTGCCATAGCTCCCGGAGGCAGTTGCCAATTGCGGGAGGATCTGTATCAGCTCGGCA
>JALSHL010000321.1 GCA_026982255.1 Paracoccaceae bacterium
CCGAGCGAATCCTGCACCTCTTGCGGCAATCCCGCCAGCATCGGCGTCATGAACAGCCCCGGCGCAATCGCCATCACCCGAACCCCGTCGCGCGACAGGTCCCGCGCCATCGGCAGGGTCATCCCGACAATCCCGCCCTTGGAGGCCGAATAGGCCGCCTGACCGATCTGCCCTTCAAACGCCGCGACCGAGGCGGTGTTCACAATCACCCCGCGCTCGCCCCCCTCCAGCGGGTCCAGCTTCACCATCCCCGCCGCGCTCTGGCTGGCGACGTTGAACGTGCCGATCAGGTTGATCTGAATCGTCTTTGAAAACGCCGCCAGATCATGCGGGTTCTGATCGCGGTCGACCGTTTTGCCGCCCGTGGCGATACCGGCGCAGTTCACGCAAATCCGTTCGGTGCCATGCACGGCACGCGCCTGCGCAAGGCCGACGGACACGGATTCCACATCCACCACATCCACCTTGCAGAAATGCCCGCCGATTTCGGCCGCCACCGCCTTGCCGCGCGCCTCGTCCCTGTCGAAAATCGCCACCCGCACGCCCTCGGCGGCCAGCGCCCGCGCCGTTGCCTCGCCCAGACCGGAGGCCCCGCCGGTCACAATCGCGGATATTTTGTCCGAGAGCTTCATTTCGCCACCTCGATCGCAATCGCCGTGCCCTCGCCGCCGCCGATACAGATCGCGGCCACGCCTCTGGTCTTGCCTGCCCGTTCCAGCGCGTGCAGCAAGGTCACAATGATCCGCGTCCCCGAGGCCCCGATCGGATGCCCCAGCGCCGTCGCGCCGCCGTTCACATTCATAATGTCGCGCGAAACCCCCATCTCGGCCATAAAGGCCATCGGCACCACGGCAAAGGCCTCGTTGACCTCCCACAGGTCCACATCATCCACCGACCAGCCGATCCGCTCCAGCAGCTTTTGCGCAGCCGGAACAGGGGCGGTGGTAAACCAGCCCGGCTCCTGCGCGTGGCTGCCGTGCCCCAGAATCCGCGCGCGAATATCCAGCCCGCGCGCTTTGGCCTCGGACTCACGCATCAGCACCAGCGCCGCCGCCCCGTCGGAAATGGACGAGGCATTCGCCGCCGTCACCGTGCCATCCTTCTTGAACGCCGGTCGCAGGTTCGGGATCTTTTCGGGGCGTGCCTTGCCGGGCTGCTCGTCGATCTCCACCACCGTTTCGCCGCGCCGCGTTTTCACCGTTACCGGAGTCACCTCCGCCGCAAACGCCCCGCTTTCAATCGCCGCCACGGCATTGGCCAGCGATTTCAGGGCATATTCGTCCTGATTCTCGCGGGTAAACTGGTATTTCTCGGCGCAATCCTCGGCAAAGCTCCCCATCAGGCGGCCTTTGTCATAGGCATCCTCCAACCCGTCGAGGAACATGTGGTCGATCACCTGCCCATGCCCGATCCGCGCCCCGCCGCGCATTTTCGGCAGCAGATAGGGCGCGTTGGTCATGCTCTCCATCCCGCCCGCAACCACGACCGCGCCATTTCCCGCCAGCAACTGGTCATGCGCCACCATCACGGTTTTCATGCCGGAGCCGCACATCTTGTTCAGCGTCGTCGCCGGAACATCCTGCGGCAAACCGGCGGCAAACCCTGCCTGTCGCGCCGGTGCCTGCCCTTGGCCGGCCGGCAACACACAGCCCATCAGCAACTCGTCAACCTGATCGGGGGCCACACCGGCCCGCTCCAGCGCCGCCCTGATCGCCGCCCCGCCGAGTTGCGATGCGGTTGCATCGGAAAAATCGCCCTGAAATCCCCCCATCGGGGTGCGCGCCGCGCCAACAATTACAACCGGATCGGACATGGTATTCTCCTGTTAACTGAACGTCGGGTCAGTTTTATCGCGGTGCAGCGAAGCCGTCCAGAAAAACGTCGCGTTCCCGCCGCCACCCGCCCCGTTTCATTCCCACTAAACCGGTTTAGTGGAAATGAAACCCGCCAAAAAACAACGCAATACCTTGTAATTTCGCAAGAAAACGCCCCCGCAATCACAACGGCAAAAATTAACAAACGGTTAATCGCTCTGCGCCCCGCGCTCCCGATAGGGCGTCGTCGAGAAATGCAGCCGGTAGCACTTGGAAAAATGCGACGGCGAGGTAAACCCGCAAGCCAGCGCCACATTGATCACCGACATATCCGTCTGCAACAACAGGTTCCGCGCTTTTTGCAGCCGCAATTCCGTATAATACCGCTTCGGTGAACGGTTCAGGTAACGCCGGAACAACCGCTCCAGCTGCCGCGTCGAAATTCCCACCTCCGAGGCCAGAACCGAGGGCGAGACCGGCTCCTCCAGATTTTCCTCCATCATCTTGATCACCGAGGACAGCTTCGGATGCCGCACCCCGATGCGGGTCGGAATCGACAGCCGCTGCTCGTCTTTGTCGGTGCGCACGGAGGTATAGATCATCTGGTCCGCCACCCCGTTGGCCAGATCGGTGCCGTGTTCGTTGGCAATCAGCCGCAGCATCAAATCCGCCGAGGCTGTCCCCCCCGCCGAGGTATAGCGGTTCCGGTCGATCACATAGATCGCGCCGGAAATATCCTGTTCCGGAAAATCCTCGACAAAGGACTCGCGGTTCTCCCAGTGGATTGTCGCCTTGCGCCCCTGCAACAGCCCCGCGCGGGCGAGAAAATGCGAGGCAGTGCAAAGCCCGCCAACCGGCATTCCCTTGCGGGCCTCGCGCCGCGCCCAGTTCAGCATCTTGGTGCTGGCGACATTCTTGATGTCCAGCCCGCCGCAAAAAATGATGGTGTCGTTGCGCCCAACCTCTTCCAGCCCGCGGTCCACATTGATGGTAATACCGGCCGAACAGGTCTCGCTCACCCCGTCTTCCGAGGCCAGTTCCCACTCGTAAACCCGCCGCTCCGCCATGCGGTTGGCGATGCGCAGCGGCTCGATGGCGCTGGTGAATCCTATCAGGGAAAAATTCGGCAGCAACATGAAGATGAAGCGTGTAGCACCCTCGGCCATGGAGGCACCCCGTATATATAGCGGAAATTGCATGTTTGCGACGTCGCAAACAAAACCTTTATGGATTTTGCAGGGATGGTCAATGGAAATCGATTCGCTTATAAGAGCGCGGTATTTTTTTGCACAAGGAACACGCAAATGTCCGCAACCTGGAACAAGTCCGACTGGCGCAGCAAACCCCGGATCCAGATGCCGAGCTATCCGGACGAGGCCGCCCTCAAGGCTGTCGAGGAAAAACTCGCCATCTACCCGCCGCTGGTTTTCGCCGGCGAGGCACGGCGCCTGAAACGCCAACTCGGCGAAGTGGCCGAGGGCCGCGCGTTCCTGTTGCAGGGCGGCGACTGCGCCGAGAGTTTCGAGGAGTTCGGCGCCGACCTGATCCGCGACACCTACAAGGTGATGCTGCAAATGGCCGTGGTCCTGACCTATGGCGCCAAGAAACCGGTGGTGAAAATCGGCCGCATGGCCGGCCAGTTCGCCAAACCCCGCTCGGCGGATTTCGAGGTGATCGACGGTGTCGAACTGCCCAGCTACCGTGGCGACATCATCAACGACATCGGTCCCACCGCCGAAAGCCGCATCCCCGACCCGCGCCGCATGCTGGAGGCCTACACCCAGTCCGCCGCCTCGCTCAACCTGCTGCGCGCCTTCTCGCAGGGCGGCTTTGCCGACATGAAACGGGTGCACAGCTGGACACTGGAATCCACCAAGGCCGCCGAGGGCTACGAGGAATACCGCGACCTCGCCGACCGCATCGCGGATTCGATGGCGTTTCTGGAGGCCGCCGGCGTCGACTCCACCACCGCCGAGACCCTGAAACGCGTCGATTTCTACACCAGCCACGAGGCCCTGCTGCTGGAATACGAAGAGGCCCTGTGCCGCACCGATTCCACCACCGGCCTGCCGATTGCCGGCTCCGGCCATATGCTCTGGATCGGCGACCGCACCCGCCAGCCGGATGGCGCCCATGTGGAATTCTGCCGCGGCGTCCAGAACCCGATCGGCCTGAAATGCGGCCCCTCGATCACGCCGGACGACCTGCTGCGCCTGATCGACACGCTGAACCCGGAAAACGAGGCCGGCCGCCTGACCCTGATCGCCCGTTTCGGTGCCGGCAAGGTTGGCGACCACCTGCCGGAACTGATCCGCGCCGTGGAGCGCGAGGGCAAAACCGTGGTCTGGTCCTGCGACCCGATGCACGGCAACACCATCAAATCCGGCAGCGGCTACAAAACCCGCCCGTTCGAGCAGGTCTTGGCCGAGGTCCGCGAATTCTTCGCCGTGCATCAGGCCGAGGGCACCTATGCCGGCGGCGTGCATTTCGAAATGACCGGCAAGGACGTTACCGAATGCACCGGCGGCCTGCGCGCCGTGACGGACGAGGACCTGTCCTCGCGCTACCACACCGCCTGCGATCCGCGCCTCAACGCCTCGCAGTCGCTGGAACTGGCCTTCCTTGTCGCCAAGGAACTGCAAAACCGGGACGAGGCGCAGCGCGCAGCCGTATGATGACGCATTATCTGGTTCTGACCTCGGCGGTCGGCATTGACGAGGAAACCCCCGATCAGGTGGCGGAAACCGTCAATGCCGAACCGAACCGTCTCGGCGATTGCGCCGTGGAATTCGCGGTGCCTTCCGATGTGGACATCCCGCGGATCGCGGGCGTAGACGTCAATCTGGTCCCCGCCGGAAACCGCCGCAAGAAACTGCTGATCGCCGACATGGACAGCACCATGATCAACGTCGAGTGCATCGACGAACTGGCCGATTTCGCCGGCGTCAAGGCCCGCGTCTCCGACATCACCGAGCGCGCCATGCGCGGCGAACTCGACTTCGACGGGGCGCTGCGCGAACGCGTCGCCCTGCTCGCCGGCCTGCCCGACAGCGCGCTTCAGGCTTGCTATGACGAACGCATTCGCCTCAACCCCGGGGCCCGCACGCTGGTGCAGACCATGAACAAATTCGGTGCCTTCACCGCACTGGTCTCCGGTGGTTTCACCTATTTCACCGGAAAAGTCGCCGCCGAGGCCGGTTTCCGCCTCAATCAGGCCAACACCCTGCTGCACGAAAACGGTAAGCTGACTGGCAAGGTCGCCGATCCGATCCTCGGCCAGCAGGCGAAACTCGACACCCTCAACCGCCTGACCGCCGAACAGGGCATCACGCTTGCCGATGCTATCGCGGTCGGCGACGGCGCCAACGATCGCGCCATGGTGGAGGCCGCCGGCCTGGGCGTCGCCTACCACGCCAAGCCGGTGCTGGCCGAAGCCGCCGATGTGGTCCTGAACCACTCCGACCTGACCGCGCTTCTGGCCTTGCAGGGCATCGCCGAACGCGATTACGCTTAACTCACAACTTTCAAATATCCGCTCCGGCGCGGCGCACCACCGGCACCATTGCCCTTGATACTGCGCAACGCCGGTGCGAACCCTGCCTGCGCCTCGGCAAATCCCACCGTCCGTTCACGCCGGAGCGGCCGCACGTCGGCCTCGAAAATATCGAACCTTACCGGCGCTTTCAAACCGGCGGGCGCGCGGTCCACGCAGCCGATTATCCGGCTGACATCCCCGAAATCCGAGCGCAACGGCAGCAGAACCATTCGCAATAGCCCTTCGTTACCCAGCCTATCCCGCGCCCCCAGCCGCAACTCCGCAATCTCCGGCCCGTCCAGAACCGCCTGCAGAATATCGCTGAAACCGGCCTGTGCCGCGTCGGTGAAAAAAACCTCCGGTGCCAGCCCGCGCATCTCCATCCCCATCATCTCGCAAAGGGTCATTCCGGCGATCCGCACCCGCGTATCCCCGGTCGACAGGTGTTCCAGAATGAACAGCGTATCCAGCACCGCCGGTATCTCGCGCGGCGAGATTTCCGAACGGAACGGCGGCAGATTGCCCTCGCGCAGCCCCTGCCAGTGATCGTGAAGAATGGAGATGGTATCCCTGAACATCGTCTATCCGGCCCTGTTGCGCCGCCTCAAATCGTTAACACATCCTTAATGTATAACATTTTAGCGGAATTGAGAGCATTTTGCTGAACCTTGGTTAACAATGCGTTAACAAGGGACAACCGATTCAGAAAAGGGGACGCCCATGCAATCCATGACAGGTTTCGCCAGCCTCGCCGGCCATTCCGGCGGCACCGACTGGGTCTGGGAGGCCCGCTCGGTCAACGGCCGCGGTCTCGACATCCGCCTGCGTCTGCCCGAGGGGGGCGAGGCGCTCGAACCCCTGATCCGCGCCGCCATCCCGAAACGTCTGAAACGCGGCAATGTCTCGCTGTCGCTGAAGTTCTCGCAAGCCGGTGGCAAGGCGAGGCTGCGCCTGAACCGCGAAAACCTTGCCGTGGTGATCGCCGCCGCGAAAGAGGCTATGCAACTGGCCGAAGCCGAGGGCCTGAACACCGAGCGTCTGGCCGTTGCGGATATTGTCGCCAGCCCCGTGGTCTGGTCCGGCGAGGATACCTTCGCCGACTGGCTGCCCGCGGCCAGGGCGCAGATTGCGGAACTGGTGGAAACCCTCGCCAGCGCCCGCGAGGCCGAAGGCCGCGCCATCGTCGAAATCCTTTCCGCCCAGACGGACCAGCTCGCCACTCTCGCCGCGCAGGCCCGCGCCAGTGCCGAGGCTCGCAACGCCGCCGCCGGCGATCTGTTGCGCCAGAAGGTCAAGGCCCTTCTCGATATCACCGATCTGGCCGACGAGGACCGCCTGGCACAGGAGCTCGCCCTGCTGGCCGTCAAGGCCGACGTGACCGAGGAGCTCGACCGTCTCGATGCCCACATCGCCGCCGCGCGCGCCCTGCTGGCGGGTGACGGCCCCGTCGGGCGCAAACTCGATTTCCTGATGCAGGAATTCAACCGCGAGGCCAACACCCTCTGTTCCAAATCCGGTTCGGCCGACCTGACCGCAATCGGGCTTGATCTCAAGCTGGTAATCGATCAAATGCGCGAACAAGTGCAAAATCTGGAGTAACCCATGCCCAAGCGCCGCGGCCTGCTGATCATCCTATCCTCGCCCTCGGGCGCGGGCAAATCCACCCTGTCGCGCCGCGTGCTGGAGGACGACCCCGAGGTGCAGTTTTCCGTCTCCGCCACCACCCGCGCCCCGCGTGCCGGTGAGGTGGACGGCAAGGACTACTATTTCAAAACCCGTGAAGAATTCGAAACCATGGTCGCCAATGGCGAGATGCTGGAACATGCCGAGGTTTTCGGCAATCTCTACGGCACCCCCCGCGCTCCGGTCGAGGCGGCGATCACCGCAGGCCGCGACGTGTTGTTCGATGTGGACTGGCAGGGCGGCCAGCAGATCCGCAATTCGCCGCTGAAGGACGCCGTCGTCTCGATCTTCATCCTGCCGCCCTCGATCGCGGCGCTGGAAGAACGTCTGGAAAAGCGCGGGCAGGACAGCGCCGAGACCATCGCCGGACGCATGGACAAATCCCGCGACGAGATCAGCCACTGGGCCGAATACGACTACGTTCTGGTCAACGACGACCTGGAGCGGGCCGAAAACAATCTGCGCGCTATCCTGACCGCCGAGCGTCTGCGCCGCGACCGCCGCCCCGAACTGGTCCCCTTCGTGCAATCCCTGAACGCGGAATTCGAGGAGCGCCGCAAATGATCTACGAACTCGACGGCCGCGCGCCGCAATTCCCCGAAAACGGCGACTTTTGGGTCGCGCCGGATGCCAATATCATCGGCGACGTGGTGCTGGGCTCGGCCACGGGCATCTGGTTCGGCAGCACCCTGCGCGGCGATAACGAGCGTATCACTATCGGCGCGGGTTCCAACGTGCAGGAAAACACCGT
>JALSHL010000322.1 GCA_026982255.1 Paracoccaceae bacterium
GGTGAAATCGTCGATCCGAACGAGAAGAACGCGCCGCTGAACCAGGCCTCGCTCGATCAGGCCATGGAACGTTTCGACGGGCTGCGCCATGCGGACGGGGCGGTGCCCACTGCCGAGCTGCGTCTGGAAATGCAGAAAACCATGCAAAACGATGCCGCCGTGTTCCGCTCCTCGAAATCCCTGGCCGAAGGCGTCGAGAAAATGGCCGCCGTTGCCGCCAAGCTCTCGGACCTCAAAGTCACGGACCGCTCGATGGTCTGGAATTCCGACCTGATGGAGACGCTGGAGCTGACCAACCTGATGCCGAATGCGCTAGCAACGATCAATTCCGCCGAGGCCCGCAAAGAGTCCCGCGGCGCCCACGCGCACGAGGATTACCCCGATCGCGACGACGTAAACTGGCGCAAGCATTCCCTGGCAAAGGTTGACGCGGACGGTAAAGTTACGCTTTCCTATCGCGGCGTTCATCTGGAGCCGTTAACCAAACAGGAAGATGGCGGGATCGATCTGGCGAAAATCGCCCCGAAAGCCCGCGTCTACTAGAGAAAGGAAGGATCAAATGCCCCGGATTTCTACCATCGTCGTAGTTGCTACCGTAATTGTTGCGGCCTGCACCCCGAGGCAAATGACCTATGCCGAAGCCCGCGCATACTGCCAGGAAAAGGCGGATGCCGCCGCCGGTCCGCAAGGAAACATCGGCGTCAGCACAGGCACCGGCGGCACGAACTTCAGTTTCGGCATCTCCGTCAGCGATTCTTTTCTGCGTGGAGATGACCCGAATGTGGTCTATGATACCTGCATGAACGAATTATCCGCCAATGGACAAATTTCAGGAGTTGCAGAATGAAACCGATTACCTTTGCCGTCATAGCCACATCCATCCTCGTTCTGGGCGCTTGCTCGGAACAGATCACGCGCCAGTCTATCGAGCGCAATGCCGTCATTGCCTCGTTGAACCTGACACCGGACGAACAGAACATCTGGAAAACCCTGACCAGGGAACAGCAGGATCGCGCGATCCTGTTCATTCAAAACGGAGGCACCCTGATCGCCTCGCTCGGAGACAAATAGCAAATGGTTGAATTCTCTCTTCCGAAAAACTCCCGCATGACTGTCGGGAAAACATGGCCGAAACCCGAAGGCAAAAACGTGCGTGCCTTCCGGATATATCGCTATGACCCGGATTCCGGAGAGAACCCGCGCGTGGACACCTATTACATCGATCTCGACGATTGCGGGCCGATGATTCTGGATGCGCTGCTCAAGATCAAGAACGAGATCGACCCCACCCTGACCTTCCGCCGTTCCTGCCGCGAGGGAATTTGCGGCTCCTGTGCCATGAATATCGACGGGATCAACACGCTGGCCTGCCTTCACGGTATGGACGACGTGGAGGGTGACGTGAAAATCTACCCGTTGCCGCATATGCCGGTGGTCAAGGACCTTATCCCCGATCTCACCCATTTCTACGCCCAGCACGCCAGCATCATGCCGTGGCTGGAAACCAAGACCCGCCGTCCCGAAAAGGAATGGCGCCAGTCGATCGAGGACCGCAAGAAACTCGACGGGTTGTATGAATGCGTGATGTGCGCCAGTTGCTCCACCTCCTGCCCCAGCTACTGGTGGAACGGCGACCGCTACCTCGGGCCGGCGGCGCTTCTGCACGCCTACCGCTGGATCATCGATTCGCGGGACGAGGCCACCGGCGAGCGTCTGGACGAGCTCGAAGACCCGTTCAAGCTATACCGTTGCCACACCATCATGAACTGCACCAACACCTGCCCGAAAGGGTTGAACCCCGCCAAGGCAATTGCGGAAATCAAGAAACTGATGGTCGAACGGACGATGTAAAACGCCATCGGGCACCCGATGGGCGCCCCGGCCGGAGCGCCCTAAACCAGTTCCACAATGTCGAACATGATCCGGTTCAGGTCGAAATCCTTCGGCGTATAGACCCGCGCGACACCCATATCGCGCAGGGCTTCAGCGTCCTCGTCGGGAATAATCCCGCCGACGATCACCGGCGTATCCACCAGCCCTGCATCCCGCATCCGCTGCATCATTTCCTCGACCAGCGGCAGATGGGAGCCGGACAGGATCGACAATCCGACAATATCGACACGCTCGTTCTTCGCCGCTTCGACCAGGGCTTCCGGAGTCATCCGGATACCTTCGTAAAACACCTTCATGCCGCTGTCGCGCGCCCGCACCGCGATTTGCTCGGCCCCGTTGGAGTGACCGTCCAGACCGGGTTTGCCCACCAGAAAACGGATCGGGTGACCGGCATCGCCCGCCTTGTCCGCCACCGCCGCACGAATATCGTCCAACCCCTCGGCCGCATTGGACATCGCCGCACCAACGCCGGTCGGCGCGCGATATTCCCCGAAAGCCGCGCGCATGGCCGCACCCCACTCGCCGGTCGTCACCCCCGCCTTGGCGCAGGCAATCGAGGGCGGCATGATGTTCTCGCCCGTTGCCGCCGCCGCTTTCAATGCCTCCAGCGCCGATTGCACCGCGGCGTCGTCCCGCGCCGCACGCCAGGCCTGAAGATTGGCGATTTGCTGGTTTTCCACCTCGGGGTCGACCACCATGATCCCGCCTTCGCCAGCGGTCAGGGGGCTTTCCTCGCCATTGCGGAATTTGTTCACGCCGACCACGACGGTCTCCCCCGCCTCGATCTTCGCCAGACGTTCCGAATTGGACTGCACAAGCGCGGTTTTCATATATTCGATCGCGGCAACCGCTCCGCCCATCTTGTCGATATGCGCAATCTCGGCCCGCGCGCCCTCTTTCAGCGACTCGACCTTGCGCTCCACGGCAGGGTTTTCATCGAACAGATCGTCGAATTCCAGCAAATCGGTCTCGTAGGCCATGATCTGCTGCATCCGCAACGACCATTGCTGGTCCCACGGGCGCGGCAGGCCCAGCGCCTCGTTCCACGCCGGTAGTTGCACCGCCCGTGCCCGTGCCTTTTTCGACAGGGTGACCGCCAGCATCTCGATCAGGATCCGGTAAACATTGTTTTCCGGCTGCTGCTCCGTCAGGCCCAGCGAGTTCACCTGCACCCCGTAACGGAACCGCCGCAGTTTCGGGTCCTCGACGCCGTAACGATCCCGGCAAATCTCGTCCCAAAGGTCCACAAACGCCCGCATCTTGCACATCTCGGTCACGAACCGGATACCCGCATTGACGAAAAATGAAATCCGCGCCACCACACGCGGAAAATCCGCCGCCGGCACCTGCCCCCGCACTTGGTCCAGCACCGCAATCGCGGTGGTCAGGGCAAAGGCCAGTTCCTGCTCGGGTGTCGCGCCGGCCTCCTGCAGGTGATAGGAACAGACGTTCATCGGATTCCACTTCGGCACATCGGAATAACAGTATTCCGCAATATCCCCGATCAGCCGCAGGCTCGGCTCCGGCGGAAAAACATAGGTGCCGCGGGACAGGTATTCCTTTATAATGTCGTTCTGGACCGTGCCTTTCAGCGCCTTGATATCCGCGCCTTGCTCCTCGGCCACGGAAATATACAGCGCCAGCAACCACGCCGCCGTGGCATTGATGGTCATGGAAGTATTCATCTGGTCCAGCGGAATATCGGCGAACAGGGTTCGCATATCGCCCAGATGGCTGATTGGCACACCGACCTTGCCCACCTCGCCCCGCGCCAGAACATGATCGGAGTCGTATCCCGTTTGCGTCGGCAGGTCGAAAGCCACCGAAAGCCCCGTCTGCCCCTTCGCCAGATTGGAACGGTAGAGCGCATTGGATGCCTCAGCCGTCGAGTGGCCGGCATAGGTGCGGAAAAGCCAGGGGCGGTCTTTGGCGGTCATTCTAGCCTCTTGCGACGGTTATATTGCATTGCAGCACACAACCTAACCGGCAAATAAAATTACGCAAGACCAAAATTGACAGACATATTGTTGCGTACGAAAAAGGCGACCCGAAGGCCGCCTTATCCATATCGGGGAATCCGGCGCTAGTTATAGGTAAACGTCGAAATTTCACAAATATTGATGCCGAAATCCGTCAGCACGTCGCCATCGTTGAAAACCGCCTTGAAATCGAAGACGCAGTAACCGGTGCCGTCATCGAAATTGATAATCAGTGCGGAATAGGGACCGATCACATCATAGCCGAGAATATCTTCTTCCCAACTGTCGGTGCCTTTGTTCGAACCATAAAACTCGACAATCGTATAACCGGTATTGTTGACAATTCGCACACGGCGATCAGCGGCAGACGCCGGGGTTGCGATCGAGACCGCCAGAAAGACAACAGCCATCAGGCCGGCCACGGTATTCTTGAAAGTAAACGTCATTATTTTCTCCAAATACGAATGACACCGGACAGAACCCCCGAATGTCAAAGTTACGATGTACTACCGCATAAACGGTATGCCTCCATTGTGGCCAAAGTTGGATGATTGACGAATAACTGGACCTGCGCGGTATTTCCTGCAAACCTGCCCGCATGAACAACCCTGTCGATATCCCGTTCTGGCTGCTGGCGCTTCTGGTCATACTGGCCGCTATTGCCGTCCTCGACCGGCTGCTTCTGCCCTCGGTCCGCTGGTATCTGCGCCGCCGCCTCAACAAGGTGGTAGAGCGGCTGAACGACCGGCTGCAACTGCACATCCAGCCGTTCAAGCTCACCCGCCGCAAGGTGATGATCGACCGGCTGATCAACGATCCGGCGGTTATGGAAGCGGTGATCGAGCACGCCCACACCGAGGAAATACCCGAGGAAATCGCCCGCAACACCGCCGAACGCTATGCCCGCGAGATCGTGCCGTCCTTCTCGGCCTCCACCTATTTCGGCTTCGCCATCCGCGCCTCGCGCTTTATCTCCAACGCCTTTTACCGCGTGCGGCTGGGGTTCATGGACGACGACGCGCTGCGCAACGTTGATCCCGACTCCACTGTGGTTTTCGTGATGAACCATCGCTCCAACATGGACTATGTGCTGGTGACCTTTCTGGTCGCGGAGCGCTCGGCGCTGTCCTATGCGGTGGGCGAGTGGGCACGGGTCTGGCCGTTGCAGCAGTTGATCCGCGCCATGGGCGCCTATTTCATCCGCCGCAAATCCCGCAACCCGCTCTATCGCCGGGTGTTGGCGCGCTATGTGCAACTGGCCACGCAAGGCGGTGTCACACAGGCCATTTTCCCCGAAGGGGGGTTGAGCCGCGACGGCACCCTTGGCGAGCCGAAACTGGGACTGCTCAGCTATATCCTCGGCGATTTCGATCCCGAAACCTCGCGCGATGTAGTCTTTATTCCCGTCGGCCTGAACTATGACCGTGTGCTGGAAGACCGCGTTCTGACCTCGCCCAGCGGCGACGGTAAAAGGCGGTTCCGGTTCCAACCGCTGGTCTTTGCCGGCTTTGCCCTCAAACAGATCTGGCTGCGCATGACCGGCCGTTTCTACCGTTTCGGCTATGCCTGCGTCAGCTTTGGCGAGCCGGTGTCCCTGAAAAAATTCATAGCCTCCGAAAACACCGGCGACCCGCAATCCATAACTGCGAACCTCGGCGAAACACTGATCGGCAAAATCGCCAAGGTCGTGCCGGTCCTGCCGGTTTCGCTGGTTTCCAAGGTGCTGCTGGACGCCGATACCCCGCTGCCGATGCTGGAAATCAAGGCCCGTTGCAACCGTCACTGGCAGGAACTGGCCAGTCGCGATATCTACAGCCACGTTCCCCGCGCGGACGAGGATTATGCCGTCGAAGTCGGACTGCGTATGTTGACTCTGCGCCATATGGCACAGGAAAAGGACGGGCTGTATTCGGTCGACCCGGCGAATCGTTCCCTCGTTGCCTATTACGCCAACGCGATAGCGCATCATTTTCAATAAACGACACAATAAACCAAAAATAACCACACCTACGTAATAATATTTCCGCTGCAATGCACAAAAAAGATGTTGCACCAAGTTCTTTATAATGTAATGACGTAATTCAAACCGTTAACGCAACTATCTTGCGCGCCTAACTTCGGAGAGACTCCATGGCCCCTCTTGATGCCCCGACCTATGACGCACCGGAAAAAGATCTGTATGAAATCGGGGAAATCCCGCCAATGGGCTATGTGCCCAAGAAAATGTATGCGTGGTCCATCCGCCGCGACCGCCACGGCAACCCCGACACAGCCATGCAGGTAGAGGTCGTCGACACACACGAGATCGACAGCCACGAAGTGCTGGTTCTGGTGATGGCCGCCGGTGTTAACTACAACGGTGTCTGGGCCGCGCTCGGCACGCCGATTTCTCCGTTCGACTACCACGATTCCCCGTTCCATATCGCCGGATCCGACGCTTCCGGCATCGTCTGGAAGGTCGGCGACAAGGTCAAACGCTGGAAGGTCGGCGACGAAGTGGTGATCCACTGCAATCAGGACGACGGTGACGACGAGGAATGCAACGGCGGCGATCCGATGTTTTCTCCGACCCAGCGCATCTGGGGTTACGAGACCCCCGACGGTTCCTTCGCGCAGTTCACCCGCGTGCAGGCACAACAGCTCATGCGTCGCCCGAAGCACCTGACGTGGGAGGAAAGCGCCTGCTACACGCTGACCCTCGCCACCGCCTATCGCATGCTGTTCGGCCACCGGCCGCACACTCTGAAACCGGGGCAGAATGTTCTTGTCTGGGGCGCTTCGGGCGGTCTCGGGTCCTACGCGATCCAGTTGATCAACACGGCCGGCGCCAATGCCATCGCGGTTATCTCGGACGAGGACAAGCGCGATTTCGTCCTCGGTCTTGGCGCCAAAGGCGCTATCAACCGCAAGGATTTCAACTGCTGGGGCCAGATGCCGACCGTCAACACCAAGGAATACAAGGAGTGGTTCGCCGAAACCCGCAAATTCGGCAAGGCAATCTGGGACATCACCGGCAAAGGCAACAATGTCGATCTGGTCTTCGAACATCCGGGAGAGGCCACCTTCCCCGTTTCGGTTTTCGTCTGCAAAAAGGGCGGCATGGTCGTGATCTGCGCCGGCACCACGGGCTACAACCTGACCATGGATGCGCGCTACCTCTGGATGCACCAGAAACGCGTGCAGGGAAGCCATTTCGCCAACCTGAAACAGGCGAGCGCTGCCAACCAGTTGATGGTGGAACGGCGCCTCGATCCCTCGATGTCGGAGGTATTCCCATGGGCCGACATTCCCGCCGCGCATATGAAAATGCTCGCGAACGAACATAAACCGGGAAATATGGCGGTTTTGGTATCCGCCCCGACCACCGGCCTGCGCACGCTGGAGGATGTGCTGGAGGCCGGCAAAGTCTGACCCATCCCTTTCGATTCGCAATTCGCAAAGCGGCCCGCCTTTCACAAGCGCGGGCCGCTTTACTGTTCAGAGACCTGTTTTCAAGAACTTGCAATCCGCTCCCTCCCCATAAATGGGGAGTGTGAATTGGGGAGTGGCAAAAGATCACAATTAGCGTAAAGGTTATTTTGATATTGACTATTCAACCTATGCGAGTGTAATCATGACAAACGACTGGATGATCGATGTTCTGACCGACCTCAGGAAATTTGCCACCAAACAGGCAATGCCGGATCTGGCGGAACATCTCGACGATGCCATTCTCATTGCCGCAACCGAATTGCGCGCGATCGAGGCCGGCCAGAACATTCTGGGACCTGATGAGTACCAAAGTAGAGACCTTTCTGGAGCGATTGCAGACAACGGAATCCCTTGACGATCTCCAGTCGCTCATCGAACATATCCGCGATGTCTACGACACCGAACATGTGGTCTATCACTCCGTCAGCGGCACGGGCG
>JALSHL010000323.1 GCA_026982255.1 Paracoccaceae bacterium
TCCAATGCCTCGCGGCTGGATGCGGAACTGGCCAAGGACGAGATGGAGGTCATCGACCTCGGCGCCCTGTTGAAAAACATTTGCGATTACCAGAACGAACTGGCGCAAAAACAGGGCGTGCGGGTCGTGACCCGCCTGCCGCAGAGCCCGCTGGAAATCCACGGGCTGGAAAACCGGCTGGCGCAGGTGTTTGTCAATCTGGTGACCAACGCGGTGTCCTTTGTGCCCGGGGGCGGACAGGTCACGGTAACCCTGGCCCGCGACGGCGAACAGGCCCGCGTGCTGGTGGAGGACACCGGACCCGGCATTCCCGAGGAGAACCTCAAGGATATTTTCAAACGCTTCTATTCCAGCCGCCCGAAACAGGAATTCGGGAACAACTCCGGTCTCGGGCTAGCGATCTCCCGCCAGATTGTTGATGCGCATGGAGGCAATATCTGGGCCGAGAATATTTATGCCGAAGACGGAACCACCCGCACCGGCGCGCGTTTTACCGTGACCCTGCCGATATGACCCCGACCGAAACGATCCATGCGAGTTGCGTAGCCTTCGACGGGCGGGCGGTTCTGGTGACGGGGGCCTCGGGGAACGGAAAATCGGCGCTGGCGCTGGCATTGATCGCGCGGGGCGGTCTGCTGGTGGCTGACGACAGGGTAGTTCTGACAGCGCGGGAAGGGCAATTGCGCGCCGCCTCCCCCGTCGCGATTTCCGGCCTGATCGAGGCGCGCGGGATCGGCCTGTTGCGTGCGCCCGTAACCGGCAGCGCCAGGGTGGTATGCCTTGTCGATCTGGAGCAACCCGAGCCGGAGCGGCTGCCACCGCACCGCAAGATCACGCTATCGGGTATTGAGGTTGATCTGGTTTTTGGCAAAGATGCGCCGAACCTCGCAGATGCCCTGCCCCTGCTGATACGGAACGGCCGCCATGCCTGAACCAGAAGAAAACCGCCTGCTGCTGATCACCGGCCCCGCCGGTGCCGGCCGCACCACGGCGATCCGCATACTGGAGGATATGGGCTACGAGGCCATCGACAATCTGCCGCTGGGCCTGCTGCCGCGCCTGTTGTCCGGCGGGCCGCTGACCCGTCCGCTGGCCATCGGGATCGACACACGCACGCGCGGCTTTGCCGTGCAGGCGCTGCTGGGGCTGCTGGACAATCCGGCGGGGCAGAAACCGGAACTGGTGTTTATGGACTGTTCCGAGGAAACCCTGCTGCGTCGCTTCAGCGAAACCCGTCGCCGCCATCCCGTCGCACCGGATGAAAGCCCGATTGTCGGCATCCGGCGGGAAAAGGATATTCTCGCCGGTTTGTCCGAGGTGGCCGATTACCTGATCGATACCTCCGACCTGTCACCACACGACCTGAAGGCGGAAATGCGCCAGCTGTTCCATACGGAAACAGCCGAAGGGCTGGTGCTGTCGGTGCAGTCGTTTTCCTATAAACGGGGCACGCCGCGCGGGGTCGATATGATCATCGACTGCCGTTTTCTGCGAAATCCCCATTGGGAGCCGGTCCTGCGCGAGGCCAACGGAACCGATCCGGCCGTGGCGGCCTATATCAGGGAGGATCCGCTGTTCGCACCGTTTTTCGACCAGTTGTGCAACATGTGCCGCCTGCTGTTGCCGGCCTATCGTAAAGAAGGGAAATCGTATTTTTCCGTTGGTCTGGGGTGTTCCGGGGGTAAACATCGCTCGGTTTTTGTGACAGAACACCTTGCGAATCTGCTTGCGGAGGACGGCTGGCAAGTGTCTATTCGCCATCGGGAACTGGAACGGCGCGCGAGCGACGGAACAAAGGGTAAGGGAACCGTAACCGGATGATCGGTATCGTGATCGTAGCGCATGGTGGGCTGGCCCGCGAATATGTCGCGGCGATGGAGCATGTGGTCGGTAAACAGGCAGGTATTACCTCGGTTGCCATCGGCGCGGACAGTGACCGCGCCGCCAAACAGATCGAAATCAACGAGGCCGTCGCAAGCGTCGACACCGGCGACGGGGTGGTCGTGGTCACCGACATGTTCGGCGGCACACCCTCCAATCTGGCCGTGAACGCCTGCAACGCCAAGAATCGCGCTGTCATTTACGGTGCCAACCTGCCGTTGCTGGTGAAACTGGCAAAGGCACGTAACAACGGGCTGGAAAACGCCGTGCGAGTGGCGCTGGAAGCCGGACACAAATACCTCAACTGCACGGATAAATCCGTGACGAACACCTAGAGGCCGCTATGATACTGGACATCAGGAACGAAAAGGGGCTGCACGCCCGCGCTTCGGCAAAATTTGTCGAAACGGTGGAAAAATTCGATGCGACCGCCGAGGTTTCGCGCGACGGTATGAGCGCATCGGGCGACAGTATCATGGGGCTGCTGATGCTGGCCGCCGCACAGGGCACACAGATCGAGGTGGAGACCTCCGGCCCCGAGGCCGAGGCGCTGGCCGAAGCGTTGAAAGAACTGGTGGACGGGCTGTTCGGCGAGGGGAAGTAGCTAGGGCGTAGACCCATAAACCTCGAATCCGGCCTCGCGCATCAGACGGTTCGAATTGCTCTCGATCACATCCTCGATTTTTTCCATGAATGGGCGCAGCTCCATCCCCGGCGGGATCGGGTCGAGGAACTCCAGCACAGCGGTGCCCGGTTTGATGACAGGACTGCGGCGCGCCCAGAACACACCGCAGTTGGTGGCAGCCGGCACGCAGGTCTGGTTCATCTGGGTATAGAGGACTCCGGCCCCGACCTTGTAGGGGCGCTCGGCCCCGGGCAGGACACGGGTGCCCTGCGGAAAGATCACCGTCTGTCCGTCATGGTGTTTGTCCGCCTTGATGTGCTCTACCATCTGCTTGATGGCACCGCCTTTTTTGCCGCGCGCCACCGGCGGGCAACCGATACGCCAGCCGTAGACCCCGATAACGGGTGCCCAGATCAATTCGCGCTTCATGATGAATTTTACCCGCGGCAGCTTGTAGGCCAGCATCAGGATATCGAGGAACGACATATGCTTGGAGCAGACCAGAACCTCGCCCGTCGGGACGGTGCCGCGGAATTCCACCTTCAGCCCGCAGGTGACGCGGAACAGCCAGAAGGCAAAACCGCAATACCGTTTGATAACCCAGAAAGCGCCGCTGCGCGACCACAAGGCAATCGGCAGGCAGGCTGTGCCCCACAGGAACAGGGTTAGATACATCACCAGATTTGCAAATTGCGAACGGATTAGAAGCATGGTCAAAGCCTGATAGAGAGTATTTTTTCCGGTTTATCCATACGCTTGGCAAAAGACAACATCGGCGGAAATCGCCGCAATGCTTGGAAAGCACGGTCGGCGCGGCTAAAACTAGAGGAATACTTGATTCGCATTTTGCGGGTCGTCTATTGGTTGGGGAAAATTTCATGCGGATTACATGCCCGTCCTGCGGAACGCAGTATGATGTTGACGAAAACGATATCGCGTTTTCCGGTCAGGAAGTGCAGTGCAGCGAGTGTCAGGAAATCTGGATCCAGAAACGCGACGGCAGCGTTCTGCCGCTGGATGGGGACGAGGCTAGCGAAATTCCCGGGGAAGCCGGAGACGATACCCCTGCATCCGTCACGGCACCAACCTCCCCGCAAGACAGCATAGCAGAAGCCGAACCGCCGAAACCCGAAGACCGGACGCCGGAGGAAAGCCCCGACCTGCCGGATGCGGCAGAGAAGGGAGTCGAGGATTCCGGCAGTTTTGACAAAACCGAGGATGCCATCGAGGTCGCGGAGATCCCAGAGGTGGAAGGGATCCGGTCTGCCGAGGAGATCATGGCCGAAATGGCGGCCGCAACCGGCGAAGACAGGATGCCGGAGGAAACCTCTGAAGTGTCCGACGCGGCCGCGACGGAACAGGAGAACGAAGAAACAACCGCGCCCGCATTTCCGCCGATACAGGAGGCGCCTGCGTTGGTGCAGGAGGCCGCCGGAGAAATCGCAAGCGATGCCCCCGACAAACCCTGGGAACAGGACGTCGGGGGTTCGGCAGAAGCTTCCGGCGTCTCCGGCGAAGCGGAAGCCGCCGGCGAAACTGCGGATACGTCAATGCCGGAAGGGTTCCGGACCGCCGAAGAAGTCATGGCCGAACTGGCAGCCGGCACTGGCGGAGACGATGACAAAAACGCGGAAACATCTTCGGAGCAGGAGGTCAAGCTGCGGCTGGTTTCCGATGCCGATGGGGAAACAGGCGATGACAGTCCTGAAGAAGACCCCTTCGACGAAGAGGCCCTGCTCGAAACCTTCCGCACGCAGATCAAGATCGAGGACGAACTGGAGGCCAACCCTCCGGAGGTCGACGAGGATGTAACGCCTTTGCCCGAGGAACTGATCGGGCGGCGTGCCCGTTCGCCCAATCTCGATGCTCTCAGGAGCAGCGTGCGGGCCGGAGCGACCGCCACCAGCCCCGCCGCAACGCCGCAGGGCCGCTTCCGGCGCGGGTTTATCCTGCCACTGCTCCTGCTGGCGATTGTTTCCGCGCTCTATGTATTCAACGGCGCGATTGCGGGCATGGTGCCCGCGGCAGAACCGGCCCTCGGAGTGCTTGTTGCCATTGTCGATGTCATTCGCAATGCGGCAGCCGGTGTCGGCAATCTGATCCTCGGGCTGGTCAACCGCGGTTAGAACCTGTCCAGCAAACGTTTGAGGTAGTCGAGTTCGGCCTCGGGGCGGGTGCGCTCGCCGGTGCGGCGGCGGATTTCGTCCAGCAGCTCCTGCACCCTGCCCTGCAAATCGGGGTCCGGCACGATCTGATCGGATGTTTCCGACGTGCCCGTTTCCCCCAATGAGCGCCCGAGCGGATCGGTGCGGCTGTCGTTTTGTGACTCGCCGGTCTGGATGCCCTGCTGGCCGTCGGTGGCCTCGCGCATTTCCTGATCCAGTTGCCGGATGCCCTCGCGCAGATTTTCCAGCGCGCGCGCCTGATCGTCAAGCGCGCCGCGCGGGTCGCCCTCTCGCAGGGCCTCGCCGGCGTCGTCCATGTTGCGCTCGGCCTCGGCCAGCGGATCGCGGTCGCCGCCGGGCTGCTGTTGCAGTTCCCGCAGCAGGTCGCGCAAAGCCTCTTGCCGGTCGGCAAGGTCCCCCGTGCCGTCGCCGCCGTTGTTAAGGCTGTCCTGCAACTGGCGGAAGGTCTCGTCGGACAGGCCCTGTTGCTGGCGCAGGGCGTCGAGCATCTGCTGCATGGTCTCGGCCGAGGGGTTTTCCCCCTGCATAACCTGCAGGTTTTCCAGCAGGTCGGAAAGCCGGTCGAGCATGGCCTGCGCCTCGGCCCGCTGGCCATTTTCCGAGAATTGCCGCAGATCGTCGAGCATCTGCTGGATGGCGTTGTCGTCAAGCATCGGGTTTTCGTTCGACTGCTGCGACTCGCCTTGTTGCTGTGCCTCCTGTGCCAATGCGTCGAGGTAGTCGTTCGTGGCCTGCTCCAGTTCCTCGAGCAACTGTTGCAACTCCTGCTCGCTCGCCCCCTGTTCCAGCGCCCGCGAAAGGCGTTCCTGCGCCCGGCGCAGACGGTCCCGCACATCCGAAAGGTTTCCATCCTCCAGCAGAACGGCGAGATCCCAGAGGCGATCCGCGATCTCGGCCCGTCCGGTTGCATCAATGCCGTTGCGCAGCAGGGTGTCGAACCGACGGATGGCGGCGCGCAGGATCAGATAGGTGCTGGCGCGCAGGCGGTATTCTTCGGGCAGATAGGTCACCGCACGCAGCACCCGCAAGGCGCGGGCATCGTTTTGCGGTGACCAGAGGATATCGCGGCGCTGCTCGGCAATGGCGGCGGCAAGCGGGTTGTAGAAACGTTTGCCCGGCAACAGGGTCGGGGTGACTGCCGGTCCGCTTTGTTGTCCGGCCCCGTCTTCGACCGTCAGGGTGAGAGTTACGGGCAGGCCCGACCACGGGTGTTTCGCCAGATCCTCGCTCAGGGTTTGCGCAAAATCCTGTGTGGAGCCGACGAAGGGCATCGGCAGGTCCAGCATCAGCGGCGGACGCGGCACAGGATCGGGAGCCAGCCCGTAGCGCCGCTCCACCGCGTCGAGATCCAGCGAGATCGTCGCCGTGCCGGAGGTAACCCCGTAATCGTCGGTGGCCGCGAATTCCAGTTGCATCACGCCGCTGCTATCGGCGAAAGGTTCGGTGGTGATCGTCACTGCGGGCGGTGCATCCGGCAGCATGGTGAAGCGCCATTTCCCAAGCGTTTCGCGGCCGTTTTCCAGTTCCAGTTCACCGCTGCGGGTCACGCGGAACGTCGCCCCGCGCAGACCGGCGCTTTCGGTGTTCAGAGCCGTATCGGCACCGGACAGGGTTTCCGTCAGCCTGAAACCGTCGCCCAGACCGTAGACCCGCAGAACGACTTCGGAGCCTTGTGGCACGGGAATTGCCTCGCCCGTCGGGACTTCGGGCAGGTAGATCGACGGCTTGCCGGTGTATTCGGGCGGGTTTACCCATGCCTCGAAACCGGCGGTTTCGGTGCTGCCGGCGGACGGGGTGCTGTTCAGATGCCGGAATGCCTCCGACAGGTCGCGCGGGGCGAAAAACAGCGCGCTCAGGGCCAGCACCAGCACCATCAACCGCAGGCCGTAGGGATCGCGCCGTGCCAGCCGCAAGTCGGGGGGTGGCGGGGTGGCTTGCAGTGCTGCGGCCTCCATCCCCTTCTGGTGTCGTGCCCAGAGAGCAGCAACCAGCGGATCGTCGGTGTGTCCCGCCGGACGGTCGGCCAGCGCCGCAAGCGGGCGGGTGTCCTGCCCGAGATCCAGCCGCGCGATGGCCTGTTGCCGGTCGGGAACCGGAAAACCACGCACCCCGCGAACGGCCAGCAGAATACCGCCGATAGCGATCAGGACGACCAGTATCCGGCCCGTCAGCGGCGGCAGGAGCGCGAATCCGTCAAAGGCGGCGAAGGTGTAAAAGGCCAGCACCAGCGTTGCGGGTTGCCAGAACCGCACGGCAATCCGCTCCATCCACAGACTGGCCAGAGACAGGAAAA
This sequence comes from Paracoccaceae bacterium, assembly GCA_026982255.1. Taxonomy (GTDB): domain Bacteria; phylum Pseudomonadota; class Alphaproteobacteria; order Rhodobacterales; family Rhodobacteraceae; genus NORP23. Next base: position 6,986 of record JALSHL010000323.1, read on the forward strand.
CCCTGCCGCGCAGCTTGCGCAGAACGGTATTATAGCGGTTTTCCGTCGTTTGCCTGTTCATACGGTTGCCCTTCAGGGATGGAGAGGTCACTCCATCCAGTCGGGGATTGTATCGCGGTTGATCATCTCTTCATAGGTCGGGCGCGGGCGGACCACGGCGAATTGATCGCCATGCACCAGAACCTCGGGGATCAGCGGGCGGGTGTTGTATTCGCTGGCCATCACCGCACCGTAGGCACCGGCGGAACGGAAGGCGACCAGATCGCCCGAATCCAGATGCGGCAGGGCGCGCTGCTTGGCGAAGGTATCGCCGGTCTCGCAAACGGGGCCGACAATATCGACCGGTTCGGGTTCGATCCCCGCCGCCGGTTCCATGACCGGCACGATGTCGTGATGGGCTTCATACATCGCCGGGCGAATCAGATCATTCATGGCAGCGTCCACGATCAGGAAATCGCGGCCCTCGCCCTGCTTGCGATAGATGACCCCGGTCACCAGCAGGCCGGCGTTTCCGGCGATCAGGCGGCCCGGTTCGATTTCTATCTCGCAACCCAGATGGCCGACCGTGCGGCGGATAACCTCGCCGTATTCCATCGGCAGCGGCGGGGCCTCGTTCGAGCGGGTATAGGGAATGCCCAGCCCGCCGCCGAGGTCGAGGCGGCGGATGTTGTGCCCGTCGGCGCGCAGGGTTTCGGTCAGCTCGGCAACCTTGGCGAAGGCCGCCTCGTAGGGGTCCAGATCGGTGAGCT
>JALSHL010000324.1 GCA_026982255.1 Paracoccaceae bacterium
AGCGCTACACGCGCCTTGAACTCCGCCGAATATCGCTTCCTTTTCGTCATTTCAAATCGTCCTTTCTATCGGGCGATCCATCTTAACGACTGGTCCGAAATCTTGCGACCACCTCTTCTTTCTCCTCAGGCGATCCATCTTAACAACTGGTCCGAAATTCCGCGACCACCTCTATGGATGTGTTAACAAGTAAGCAGTATCATGAATTAGTAGACACGAAAACCGAGGACGAAAGTGTGGAGATTGGCGAGGTGGCAGAGAATATCATTGAAAAATCGGGAGAGTTCCTGAAAGAGATATTACCCAAATACGAAGAAGTTTTCGAGGAAGCCTTTTTTGTGACTGGTCAGAAGCCACCCGGTTGACCCGCCGCGCCAAACCCCCTACCTAGCCCCCATGCGGATGGCTGGATGGCTGCACCCCTTACGGGTGAGGAAAGTCCGGACTCCATGGAGGAATGACGCCGGTTAACGGCCGGCCGGGGCAACCCGAGGGAAAGTGCCACAGAAAACAGACCGCCCTGCGTGCAGGGTAAGGGTGAAACGGTGGTGTAAGAGACCACCGCCCGCTTGGTAACAAGGGGGGCACGGTAAACCCCGTCAGGAGCAAGGCCAAATAGGGGCTGCACGCCGCAAGGCAGGGGACTCCACCCCCGACAGCCCGGGTTGGCTGCAAGAGCCTGCCGGTAACGGCAGGCCCAGACGAATGGCCATACAGGGGTCGCAAGGCCCCGGACAAAATCCGGCTTACAGGCCATCCGCATGTATTTCCGCCCCCTTCACGGGGCCGGAGCCGGAATTTCCGTAAAATCCGTGATTTTTTGCACACCACATCTTGTGGTGCGGTCTTTGTGCGCCACAACACCTGCCGGATTTCATGGAAAACCCATGGTTTTTCAGGTATTTCCCATTTTTAGCCCATAAAAAGACCATTGATTTCCATATTTTCCCATGCTACCCCAAATGCACGAGGAACAAAGCGGACTTCTCCAGAGGGCTTAAGCCCCGAAGAACAAACCAGAGCAGGTTTCATACAGGCACCCGCATTCCTCCAGTTGAAAAGATCCGGCGCGCAAGCGAGCAGACACGAAAGTGGCGCAGCCGGGCGACCCTGGACGGGACAGGCGGCGGGTCGTGCCTTAGGCAGCACGGTCCGCCGCTTCCGTCAGGAAACAGGAGTAAGGGACGTGGCAAGGCGTTTCAGAGGCAAGTCGCTCCACAAGGTGGACGCAAAGGGCAGGGTGTCGATTCCGGCGCCCTTCCGGCGTGTGCTGGAGGAAGGCGACCCCGACTGGCGCCCCGGCGAGAACCCGCAGCTGATCATCGTGCATGGCTCCAACGAGGGGCAGTGCCTCGAAGGGTATTCCCTGAAATCCATGGACGAGATCGACGAGTTGATCGAGCAGTTGCCGCATTTCTCGCCCGAACGCGAATATCTGGAAACCATTCTGGGCACCGAGTCCGATTATGCCAGCGTCGATGAAAACGGCCGCATGGTGCTGAGCAAGGCATTGCGCGACATGATCGGTGTCGGCAAGGAGGCGGTGTTCGTCGGCAAGGGCAACCGGTTCCAGATATGGGAGCCGCAGGCCTACGAGGCCGAACTGGCGCGGTTGCGCGAATGGGCGGCCTCGCAGGACAATCCCAAGGCGATGCTCTACCGGTCGAAGGCGGAGGGGTAGCGATGGCTGTTCCCCCGATTGATCCGACAAACCCCGAAACCCCGCATGTGCCCGTGTTGCTTGATCCGATCCTCGATCGGATTTCGCCCGTTTCAGGGGTATGGCTGGACGGCACTTTCGGCGCCGGTGGCTATACCCGTGCGCTGCTGGCGGCGGGGGCGGAGAAGGTGATCGGCGTGGATCGCGATCCCGAGGCGTTGGCGCGGGCCGAGGGCTGGTGCGGCGAATATGGCGAGCGGCTGGAACTGGTGGCGGGGCGGTTCGGGGAACTGGACCGGATTGCCGGTGCGGGCACGCTTGACGGGGTGGTGCTGGATATCGGCGTTTCCTCGATGCAGATCGACCAGGCGGCGCGGGGGTTTTCCTTTATGAAGGACGGGCCGCTGGATATGCGGATGGAGCAGGCGGGGGTCTCGGCAGCGGATATCGTCAACGCGGCGCCCGAGGCGGTGATTGCCGATATCCTGTATCAGTTTGGCGAGGAGCGGGCCTCGCGTAAAATAGCCAAGGCGATTGTCATGGATCGCAAGGTGCAGCCGTTTACCACGACGCGGCAACTGGCGGGGATGATCGAGCGGATCATGCCGCGCCCGAAACCGGGCCAGCCGCATCCGGCGACGCGCACGTTCCAGGCGTTGCGCATTGCGGTGAATGACGAACTGGGCGAACTGGCGCGTGGTTTGCAGGCGGCCGAGGTTGCCCTGAAAGAGGGCGGTCTGCTGGTGGTGGTGACGTTCCATTCGCTCGAGGACCGGATGGTCAAAAGGTTTTTCCAGATGCGCAGTGGTGCGGCCCCTTCGGGCAACCGCTATGCACCTGCGACGGAGTCCGAGGCCCCGCGCTTCGAAAAGGTTACGCGCAAAGCGGTGGTGGGGGGGGAAGCGGAGATTTCCGCCAATCCCCGCGCGCGTTCCGCCAGACTGCGCATCGGCCGGCGCACCGCTTTGCCGGCCGGTGCCCTTGATCCGCATGCGATCGGCCTGCCGGATCTGGAACTTGCGGCGGAGGCTTGGGCATGAAGGGGTTTCTGACGTTTCTGGGTGTGGTGGCGGTGGTGTTCGTGGCGACATGGGCCTACCGCGTCAACTATTCCACGCAGGAGGCGCTGTCGGATGTGGCACGGCTCCAGCGCCAGATCGCCAAGGAACGCGAGGCGATTGCCGTGTTGCGGGCCGAATGGGCCTATCTGAACCGGCCCGGGCGTTTGCTGGCCCTGTCCGAGAAACATTTCGGGACGCTGCGGTTGATGCCGCTGAGTGCCGAGAACTATTCCGATCCGATGAAGGTGATCTACCCGACACCCGAGGATCCGTTGTCGATGAGTGAAGTGATTAACGCCGCCGTGCTTCAGGCGCTGGGAGAGTCCGAATGATCCGCAAGCCGCTGCGCCCGATTGCCCGCGTATTGCGTGCCCGCGAGGAGGGGGTCGATCCCGCCGTGATCGAGGCCGAGGCCAGAGCCGCACGCCTGCGCAAGCAACGCAAAGCGGAGCGGCGCAAGGCGGCCTCGCGGCTGATCCTGCTGGCCAGCGTGTTTTTCCTGTCTTTCGGGGCGGTGGGCTGGCGTATGGTGGTGCTGGCGACAACGCCGGCGGCGGAGCCTTCGGGGGGCGGGAACTATACCCGTATTGTCAACCAGCGCGCCGATATTGTTGACCGGAACGGTGCCATTCTGGCAACCAATCTGGTGACTTTTTCGCTTTATGCCCGTCCGCAGGACATGGTTGATCCGGTCGCGGCGGCCGAGGGGCTGGTGCGGATTTTCCCCGATCTGGAAAAGGAGAGGTTGCTGCGCTGGTTTACCGGTGCGCGCAAGTTTGTCTGGATCAAACGCAAGCTCTCGCCCGAGCAGAAACAGGCGGTTTACGACCTTGGCGAGCCGGGGCTGCGGTTCGGCCCGCGCGAGTTGCGGCTGTATCCGAACGGGCGGCTGGCAGCGCATATTCTGGGCGGCACCAGTTTCGGGGAGGAAGGGGTTTATGCGGCCGAGGTGATCGGGACCGCTGGTGTGGAACTGGAATTCGACAAATTCCTGCGCGATCCGGCCGAGGACGGGGCGCCGCTGGAGTTGTCCATTGATCTGTCGGTGCAGGCGGCGATGCGCCGTGTGCTGGCGGGTGGCATGGTGATGATGCAGGCCAAGGCGGCCTCGGCCGTGGTCATGGAGGTGGATACGGGGCGGATTGTGGCGATGGTTTCCTTGCCGGATTTCGATCCGAACGACCGTCCGAACCCGCCGGTGAGCGGCGATCCCGGCGACAGCCCGCTGTTCAACCGCGTGGCGCAGGGGAAATACGAGCTTGGGTCGACTTTCAAGGTTCTGACCGCGGCGCAGGCGCTGGAAACGGGGCTGGCGACTCCCGATACGATGATCCCGACACGGGGGCCGTTGAAGTGGGGCAAGTTCACCATTCGCGATTACAAGAATTACGGTGCGCAGTTGAGTCTGGAGGATGTGATCGTCAAATCCTCCAACATCGGCACGGCCAATCTGGCGGTGGAGATAGGGGCCGAGGCACAGCAGGCATTCCTGCGCAATCTGGGGCTGCTGGAGGCCCTGCCGGTGGAATTGCGCGAGGCCGGGCACTCGAAACCCATGTTCCCCGCGCCGAAGCAGTGGTCGGAGCTTTCGACCATGACGATTTCCTATGGTCACGGTATCGCGGTGACGCCGCTGCATCTGGCCGCGGCCTATGCAACCATTGCCAACGGCGGTTTGCGGGTGCGCCCGACGTTGTTGAAAAATGCACCGCTGCCCTCGGAAGAGGAGCGGGTGGTGTCGGAGGAGACCTCGCGGCAGGTGCTGGACATGATGCGGCAGGTGGTGGTGCGCGGCACGGCTTCGCTCGGCGATGTGCCGGGGTATCAGGTCGGCGGCAAGACCGGCACGGCCGACAAGCCGGATCCGAAGGGGGGATATTACGAGGGCAAGGTGCTATCGACCTTTGCCAGCGTGTTTCCGACCGGCGATCCGAAATATGTGCTGGTATTGTCGCTTGACGAGCCGGAAATAGAGATGGCGGGCGAATTGCGTCGCACTGCGGGCTGGACCGCTGTGCCGGTAGCGGCCGAGGTCATCCGCCGGATTGCGCCGCTGCTGGACGTGCGGCCGGAATATTTCGATGCGCCGGAGGAAACCGGCACGCTGACCTTGACCTCCAACTGACGGGAGGCGAAAAGCCCCGCATGGAACAAAGTCGCAATATGGCCGAACTGGGGTTTCAGGGCGCGGGGCTGCCCGATGTGACCGGCCTGTCGGTGGACAGCCGGTTGACCAAAGCCGGACATCTGTTTTTTGCCCTGCCCGGCGTGAACGCGCACGGGGCGGAGTTTGTCAAATACGCGGTGCGCATGGGTGCGGCGGCGGTGGTGACGGATGCGGCAGGGCTGGCGGTTCTGGACGCCGAGGGGGGCTGTGACATTCCGGTGGTTGTGGTCGAGGACCCGCGCCTTGCGCTGGCGAAGGCCGCCGCGGCGTGGTTCGGCGCCCAGCCCGAGGTGATCGTGGCGGTGACGGGGACCAACGGCAAGACCTCGGTCGCGAGCTTTACCCGACAGATATGGGAGGCGCTGGGGCTGGCGGCGGTGAATTTCGGCACGGCCGGAGTGGAGGGCGCGGTGAGCGCGCCGCTGGCGCATACGACGCCGGAGCCGGTTACCCTGCACAGATTGCTGGCGGAACTGGCCGGCGAGGGGGTGACCCATGCGGCGATGGAGGCGTCAAGCCACGGTTTGGCGCAGCGGCGGCTGGACGGGGTGCGGCTCTCGGCTGCCGGTTTTACCAATCTGAGCCGCGACCATCTGGATTACCACAAGGATTTCGAGGATTACTTCGCCGCCAAGGCGGGGCTGTTCCGGCGGGTGTTGCCCGGGGGCAGGACGGCGGTGATCAATATCGACGACGAACACGGGGCGGCGCTGGCGGCGGATCTGCGCGCTGTGCGGCCGGTTCTGACGGTCGGGCGCGGGGCGGCGGATTTGCGGATTGCGGATTTGCGCTATCGCCCCGACGGGCTGGATGTGCTGGTGGAACATGCCGGCGAGCGGCACATGCTGGCGCTGGACCTGATCGGCGGGTTTCAGGCGGACAATGTGTTGCTGGCGGCGGGGCTGGCGATTGCCACGGGCAGTGACGCGGGCGACGTGTTCCGGGTTTTGCCGCAGATGCAGACGGTGCGCGGGCGGATGGAACTGGTGGCGCGGCGGGCCAACGGGGCGCCGGTGTTTGTCGATTATGCCCATACGCCGGACGCGCTGCAGACCGCCTTGCGCGCCATGCGGCCGCATGTGATGGGGCGCTTGCTGGTGGTGTTCGGCGCCGGTGGCGACCGGGACCGCGGCAAGCGGCCGTTGATGGGGCGGGCGGCGCTGGAAAACGCCGATGTGCTGTTCGTAACCGATGACAACCCGCGGTCCGAGGATCCGGCGGCCATTCGGGCGGAGATCATGACGGCCTGTCCGCAGGCGAACGAGATCGGGGATCGGGCGACGGCTATCCTGACCGCGATTGACGCGCTCAAGCCCGGGGATGCCTTGCTGATTGCCGGCAAGGGACACGAGACGGGGCAGGTTGTGGGTAACGATATTCTGGAATTCAACGATGCGGAGCAGGCCAGCATCTCGGTCGCGGCGCTGGCGGAGGCGGGGCGATGAGCTTGTGGACTTCGGCAAGGGCGGCGGCGGCAACGGGTGGCGAGGCGCACGGGGATTGGGTGGCCTCGGGCGTTTCCATCGACACGCGGACGCTGCAGGCCGGAGATCTGTTCGTGGCGCTGAAGGATGTGCGGGACGGGCATGAGTTTGTGGCGCAGGCGCTGGAAAAGGGTGCGGCGGCGGCGCTGGTTTCGTATATTCCCGAAGGGTTGGAAGATGCGCCGCTGCTGCTGGTGCCGGATGTGTTGCGGGCGCTGGAGAATATGGCACGGGCGGCGCGCGGACGGGCGAAGCGGCTGGTGGCCGTGACCGGCTCGGTTGGCAAGACCGGAACCAAGGAGATGCTGCGCGTGGCGTTGGCCCCGCAAGGGTCGGTGCATGCGGCGGAGAAGAGTTACAACAACCACTGGGGCGTGCCGTTGACGCTGGCGCGGATGCCGGAGGGCACGGATTTCGCCGTGATCGAGATCGGCATGAACCACCCCGGAGAGATCGCGCCGTTGTCGCGTCTTGCCCGCCCCGATGTGGCTGTCGTGACCAATGTGGCGGCGGTGCATATGGCGGCGTTTGAATCGCTTGAGGCGATTGCGGAGGAGAAAGCCTCGATCGTCGAGGGGTTGTCCGGCGGTGTGGCGGTGCTGAACGGCGATGGCGACATGGCCGATGTTCTGGCGGGGATCGCGCTGGGCGAAGGGGTGGAGGTCGTGCGCTTTGGCGAGAGTGCGGGCAATGACCTGCGCTTGCTGGAGGCGCGCGTCGGCGACGGTTTCACCGATGTGCGGGCCGGGGTTTCCGGCGCGGCGCTGGAATTCCGTATCGGCGGGGCGGGCCGGCATTTTGCCGTGAACGCGCTGGCGGTGCTGGGCGCGGTGCAGACGGCGGGCGCCGATGTGGTGCGCGCGGCGGAGGCGCTGGCCGGCTGGCACCCGCCAGCGGGGCGCGGCGAACGCTGGCAGGTCGGGGATCTGCTGCTGATCGACGACAGTTACAACGCCAACCCGCTGTCGATGGGGGTGGCGCTGGAGGCGCTGGCGGCAGGCAAGGGGTGCAAGGCGGCGATTCTGGGCGATATGCTGGAACTGGGTGTGGCGGAGATGGACATGCACCGCGCGCTGGCGCAGCATCCGGCGATGGCGGCAATCGACACGGTGCATTGCGTCGGGCCGCGGATGAAGGCGCTGTTCGAGGCCTTGCCTGTGGAAAAACGCGGGGAATGGGTGGCGGACTCCGCAGAGTTGCAAGGGCGGATGGGCGCACTGCTGCAAGGGGTTGATACGGTCATGGTCAAAGGGTCGCTGGGGGCGAAAACGGGGATACTTGTTGACGCGATCCGCA
>JALSHL010000325.1 GCA_026982255.1 Paracoccaceae bacterium
ACCGGAATTCATTGCGGGCAACTCCTGCTGGATTTTCTGTTGCCAACAGCATTATGGAAAGCGCGGGTGAATCTCAAGCATTGCCGCGGGAAAAAACGCTTGATACTTTGGCGCTTCAACCGAACAGGATATTTCATGCCGACCCGTTTCCCCCCTGCCTTCGATGCCTTTGTGGAACCTGCCCGCGCCCATAGCGCCCTGTGGCGGACGTTGCTGGGGTTTGTGATGATCGCGGTGCTGTTCCTGACCATCACCGTTTCGCTATCGATGCTGCTGCTGTATCTGGGCGAGCGTATCCGGCCCGGCCTCGGGTCCCGCTTGGTTTACGATATGCAAACCGGCGAAAGTCCTTTCGGGACAATGGCGCTGCTCGGTATCCTCGCCATGATGATCCCCGTGCTGGCGCTGGTTCTGCGGGTGCTGCACAAACGCGACCTGCGTAGTGTCCTTGGCCCCTCTCGCCGGATCGACAAGGGGGTCTGGGTGATGTCCGCCGCCATAGTTCTGGCGCTGGGCGGGGCCAATGCCGCGCTGACCTTCGCGACCGAGGATGTGACGCAGCAATGGCCGGTTCTGACGTGGCTGCCGCTCGCCGCGCTCGGTCTGGTGTTCGTATTGTTGCAAACCTCGGCCGAGGAGCTGGTGTTTCGCGGGTATTTGCAACAACAGCTCGCGGCACGATTTCACAGCCGTTTTGCGTGGCAGGTTGTTCCTTCGCTTCTGTTCGGCTCCATGCACTGGAATCCGGCGACCTTCGGCGATAACGCCTGGCTGGTGGTGGCGACCGCGACGCTGATCGGGCTGATTGCCTCGGACCTGACCTATCGCCTTGGCACGCTTTCCGCCGCCATGGGGCTGCATTTCGCCAACAATGCCATTGTTATGGTGTTCCTGAATGTGCAGGGCCAGTTGAGCGGAGTCAGCCTGTTTCTGTATGAACAGGACGCCAAAAGCCCCGAAACCGGCACCGGATTGCTGATCTCCATGGGCGCCATGGTGCTTATCTATGGCGTATTCCTGTTTATCCATCGCCGCAGGCGGTAGGTTGCAATTGGCTCCTTGGCGGATTATTTAACGGGCCAGCACACAACAGGGGGCAGCAGGCCACATGAACTGGATTTCCAACTACGTCCGTCCGAAGATCAACTCGCTGTTTTCGCGCCGCGAGACGCCGGACAACCTGTGGACCAAATGCGACGATTGCGGCACCATGCTGTTCCACCGCGAGCTCAAGGACGCGCTGAACACCTGCCCGTCGTGCGGCCACCATATGCGCATGACCGCGCGCGAGCGTCTGGCCTCGGTGTTCGACAACGGCATTTTTGTCGAGGTCGAGGTGCCCGAACCGGTGACCGACCCGCTGTCCTTCAAAGACCAGCAGAAATATCCCGACCGCCTGAAGGCCGCGCGCAAGAAAACCGACGAGAAGGACGCCATGCTGGTGGCCGAGGGCGAAATGGGCCGCATGAAGGTCGTTTGCGCCGTGCAGGATTTCTCGTTCATGGGGGGATCCATGGGCATGTATGTCGGCAACGCCATCATCGCCGCCGCCGAACGCGCGATTGCCCTGAAATGCCCGCTGGTGCTGTTTTCCGCTGCCGGTGGCGCGCGTATGCAGGAGGGGATCCTTTCCCTGATGCAGATGCCGCGTTCCACCGTTGCCGTCGAAATGGTGAAAGAGGCGGGGCTGCCCTATGTTGTCGTTCTGACCCATCCGACCACGGGCGGGGTTACGGCCTCTTACGCCATGCTGGGCGATGTGCATATCGCCGAGCCGAACGCGCTGATCGGTTTTGCCGGTGCCCGCGTGATCGAACAGACCATTCGCGAGAAACTGCCGGAGGGCTTCCAGCGTTCCGAATATCTGCTGGATCACGGGGTTCTGGACCGTGTGACCCACCGCAAGGACATGCGCAACGAGCTGATCACCATTCTGCTGATGCTGATGAAACAGCCGCCGCAGGTACATGGCGATCTGCCCAAACCCGCCGAGGAACCGGCTGAAACGGAAGCTCCCGCGTGAGCGGCAGCGACGTGATTCTGGAGCGCATGATGGCGCTCCACCCCAAGATTATCGACCTGACGCTGGATCGGGTCTATCGGCTGCTCGATGCGCTGGGCAATCCCGAAAAACACCTACCGCCGGTGATCCATCTGGCCGGCACCAACGGCAAAGGCTCCACGCAGGCGATGATCCGCGCGGGGCTGGAGGCAGGGGGCGAGAGGCTCCACGCCTATACCTCGCCGCATCTGGCGCGGTTCCACGAACGCATCGTGCTGGCGGGAGAACCGGTTTCCGAGGATTACCTGAGCGAAATTCTGGCCGAGTGCGAGGCCGCCAATGGCGATGCCCCGATCACCTATTTCGAGATCACCACCGTCGCTGCCCTGCTGGCGTTTTCGCGGGTGGAGGCCGACTATGTTCTGCTTGAAACCGGTCTTGGCGGGCGGCTCGACGCCACGAATGTTGTCGAGACCCCGCGCCTGACGGTCATCACCCCGATCAGCATCGACCACCAGCAATATCTGGGCGAGACCCTGCCCGAAATCGCCGGTGAAAAGGCCGGCATCCTGAAACGCGGCGTCTATTGCGTCGTCGCCCCGCAACCGGACGAGGCGCTGGAGGTGATCGAGGCGAAAGCGGCCGGGGTCGGTGCCGCGCTGCTGACCTACGGCCAGAACTGGCAGGTGTGGGAGGAAAACGGGCGAATGGTTTTTCAGGATGAAAACGGCCTGCTAGACTTGCCCCTGCCGGCCCTGATCGGCGCGCATCAGGTGCAGAATGCGGGAACCGCTGTCGCTGCCCTGCGGGCGCTCGGCAAATCCGACGAGGTGTGCGAGGCGGCGGTAACGCAGGTCACATGGCCTGCCCGCCTGCAACGCCTGCGCTCCGGTCCGCTGGTTGATCTGGCGGGACATGCCGAGCTTTGGCTCGATGGCGGCCACAATCCGGCGGCGGGCGAGGCGCTGGCCGAGGGGTTGGCGCGTCTACCGCAAAAACCGCTGTATCTGGTGTGCGGGATGCTGAACACCAAGGACATCACCGGCTACCTTGCGCCGCTCGCGCCGACGGTTTCGGGGCTTTACGGGGTTTCCATTCCGGGAGAGGCCGCAACCCTGCCTGCCAGCGAAACCGTTGCAGCCGCGCGCAAGGTTGGTATGCCTGCCGAGGAGGCAGCCGGACCGGACGCGGCGATCAGGGCGATTGTTGCCAAAGACCCCGCCGCGCGTATCCTGATTTGCGGTTCGCTTTATCTCGCAGGGCGCATCTTGCAGGACAATGGCTAGAGTCGCCGCACGGCCAGCCGTTCCCCGACCCGTTTTTCCATTTCCGCCAGCGGCTCGGACGCCACGGCCATGTGGTGCGCGTTGGCGTGCAGTATCGTTTCTGCATCACGCATGATCCCGACGTGCCCGTCCCAGAACACCAGATCGCCGCGCCGCAACGGGCCGTCAACTGCGCCGCCGAGTTCCGCCATCTGCATGTCGCTGTCGCGCGGTGCTTCGGTCCCGACCGCCATCAGCGACAGTTGCACCAGCGCCGAGCAATCAAGCCCGTAACTGCTCCGCCCGCCCCACATGTAGGGGACGCCGATGAACCGTTCGGCCACCGACACGAAATCATCGGCGCCGACAGGGGCGAGGTAGGGTTCGGGGATATACGCGCCAGTATTCAGTTGCAGGAAATCCCCTGCCGCCTCGCCGGTCACATGCACACCACAGCCAAAGGAATAGGCGCCCATCAGGTCCGATTTCGCGTCCGGTTTCATATAGACAATCGCCGCCAGCGCCGTGATCATGCGCGGTGGCTCGGGCGATTTTTCCACCAAACCTTGCGTGAAAACATAGCCGACGTATCCGTCGCGCTCCGACTGGCCCCATGACAGCCCCATGTCGGGCAATTCGTCATAAACCGTGAAGCCCTCGCCCGCCAGCAATTGCGTATCGAGCGGGGTGGTAGGGTCGGGTTTTACCCGCAGGTCGAGCAGGGACATGCCGACCTCCATCGGCACGCCCTCCGCGAAGCGTTCGGCCTCTACCTGCCCCTTCAGGTGCGCCGCCGCTACGGTTTTGCGCGCGGGGATGCGGCGACGGTCGGTCATTCGCAGCGGTCCTCGATAATCGACAGCATGGCGCGAACGCCCTGACAGGCGCCGCCCTGCGCGCGTGCCGGCTTGGCCTTCGGTGTCCAGCCGTAAACGTCGAAATGGGCAAATTCGCCGGCGTTTTCCACGAAACGGCGCAGGAACAGCGCCGCGGTGATCGCGCCGGCCATGCCGCCCTTGGGCGCGTTGTCCAGATCGGCAATCCCCGGTTCGATGTCCTCTTCGTAAGGATCCCAGAACGGCAGGCGCCAGAGCGGATCGGCCTCGGCCCGTGCCGCCCGCGTCAACTGGTGTGCCAGCCCGTTGCTGTCGGTGAAAAACGGAGGCAGGTCCGGCCCCAGCGCCACGCGGGCCGCGCCCGTCAGCGTGGCCATACAGAACAGCATATCCGGCGATTCCTCGTCCGCCAACGTCAGCGCATCGGCCAGAACTAGCCGCCCCTCGGCATCCGTGTTGTTGATCTCCACCGTCAGTCCCTTGCGGCTGGTCAGGATGTCGCCGGGCCGGAAAGCGCCTGCGGAAATCGAGTTTTCCACTGCAGGCACAACCACACGCAGCCGGACCTTCAGCCCCAGCGCCATGATCATATGCGCCAGCCCCATGACATGCGCCGCGCCGCCCATGTCCTTTTTCATCAGGCCCATCGAGGCTCCGGGCTTTATGTTCAGCCCGCCGGTATCGAAACAGACCCCCTTGCCGACCAGCGTCACCGTCGGCGCGTCTGCGTCGCCCCAGCGCATATCCAGCAAGCGCGGCGCCTGATCCGAGGCCCGCCCGACCGCATGCACCATCGGCAGGTTTTGCACCAGCAAATCCTCGCCACGAATGACCGAGACCTCCGCCCCGTGTTGCCCTGCCAGATCGCGAAACGCTGCTTCCAGCGCCTCCGGCCCCATATCCGAGGTCGGTGTGTTGATCAGGTCGCAGGTCAGGGCATCACCGGCCACAATCGCCTCGACCCGTGCAACGTCCACCCCCTCGGGCGCAACCAGCCGTGCTTTCACCGGTGCCGCCTTGCGATAGCGGTCGAAACGGTAGTTCGACAACAGCCAGCCCAGCGCCTCCTTCTCCAGTCCGGCCTTCGGGATGCCGTCGGCAATCCGGTAGATGCCTTCCGGCAGCTTGGCCGCCACGGCCGCCAGATGGAACCGTCCGCGCTGGCGGGTTGCCGCCGTGCCGCGACCGGCCAGAACGGCCGCGATCCGTCCGTTGTCCGGCACGAGCGCCACCTCGCCCAGTGCGCCGGTAAATCCGGTGTTGCGGACCCAGGCGCGCTGGGCCTCGTCCAGCGTATCGGGCAGCGGCGCGCTCTTTTCGAGCGCATAAACAGGAATGGTATTTTCAGCGTTTTCGGCAAAACAGCCAGCCATGGAAACCTCCGGAGTCAGAATTTCGCACAGCCTATCCCGCCAGCCGGAATATGCAAGCTACGGCCCTTCGCGAAATACCGAAAACAGCGAGGCCTCCGCCAGCCGGTTCAGCCGCGCCAGCACCGCCGCCAGTGCCGGATCGCTATCGCGGGCGCAAACCTTTACATCTGCGGCTACATTTGCCACCCCGACCAGTCCGATCTGGCTGGCAATTCCGCAAATATTGACCGCGTGGCGATAGCACATGGCCATATCCCCGTTCCGGAACGCCCGTTCCAGCCGCCCCAGCCGGTCCGCCAGCGCAAAGGTTGCCTCCTCGGCAATCTCGACATAGCGGGCACTGCCTACGGACCGTTTCAACGCGCGGATTACATCGTAGTCCACGCTTTCACCCACGGGTTCCGCCGTGCGCATACTGTAAATTTGTCCCATAACCCCGTGTTTCCTCCCTCTCGCGTTGTCGACCGTAGGCAGAAAGCGTGAAAAAAGTGTTACCGGGCGAACAAGCCTTGATTAATGTTCCGAATCCCCGCAAAAGGAGGCGCGCAAAGAAGGAGACGATGATGAAACACGCCACACCCTTGCCCAGCTATCTGACCAAGCGTTATCGCGGGTGGAAAGCAACCCAGTTCGAGGAAAATAAGGCGTGGTATGCGCGTCTCGCGGACGAGGGCCAGCGTCCGCGCGCGATGATCATCTCCTGTTGTGACAGCCGTGTGCATGTTACCGCGATTTTCGGCGCGGAAACCGGCGAGTTTTTTATCCACCGCAATATCGCCAACCTGATCCCGCCACACAAACCGGATGCGGAGCCGCACGGGACCTCGGCCGCGATCGAATACGCGGTGAAGTTCCTGAAGGTCTCGAACCTGCTGGTGGTTGGTCATTCCGATTGCGGCGGCGTTCACGGCTATATGGACCTGTGCAGCGGCAACGCGCCCGATCTGGCCGAGCCCTCCAGTTTTATCGGTCACTGGATCGACATTCTGAAACCGGCTTACGAGGCGTTGGACGATTTCGAGGGCACCGAGGCCGAAAAGCTGTCGGCGTTGGAAAAAGAGGGTGTGAAGGTCGGTCTGGAAAACCTGATGACCTTTCCTTTCGTGCGGGATGCGGTCGAGTCGGGAACTCTGGCCATCCACGGTGTCTGGAATGACATCCGCGATGGCCATCTGGAATTCTACAACCCGGAGATCGACGATTTCGAGCCGGTTTAGTATTCCGGCTCCAACCCCATCTCCTTGTTTTCGGGCCATTTGAGTTTGTAGGAAAGTGTCACGGTTCTGTCGGCGCCGGCGGGCAGTGTGAAGCGCCATGCGTATACGCCACGTTTTCCGTCCACATCCTTTTCGTCCGGAGCGGGTTTGGCGGTAGCCGTGATTTCCAGATTTTCCTCTTCGGAAAACGGCACACGGTCCAGCAGCACTACATTCCAGTCGCGCGAGGTGGCATTGTCCACCAGCAGCTTGTATTGCTCGACCTTGTCATTGGAGGATGACAGAAGCCCGCTCTCGCCGCTTTCGCGCAACAGCGTCACCCGCTTGGTGGTCAGTCCGTCGATGGCTCCGAAGGCCAGCTCGGCCGATTGCCCCGCCGCGATCATATCGAAGCTGCTGCCGGTGCCGACAAAAGCCCCGTCACGATAAAAGCTTGCCTTGCCGGGCAGATAGGGCGATGCGGAGTCGTTCCTGAATCCGGCAAACAGAAACACGTTTTCGTCCAGCAGCGGCACGGCCTGTGCGGTCAGTTTTACCGGCAGGTTTTGCGTGTCGATACTGAACAGGCCTTCCTGGTTGTCCCCTTCCAGTCGCACCGGTTTTGGTAGGACATAGGTCGCGGTCAGCCCCTGCATTTCGATCGTTGCCGAGGCCATATCCGCCTTCATTTCAATCAGCGGAGCGGGGGCGGCCATCATTTCGGCAGTCGGCATAGTGCTGCGGGCAAGGCCGACCGGAGCCGGATCGTATAGATAAGCCCGTTCTGCCGGCAGATCTCCCGGCGCCAATTGCATATGCGGTCGCGCAGTGGACAGGGTAATCGCCACGTTGTTCCACAATTCGCCGGTGCCCTGCGATATTACCGCTTTGCGTTCCATGCGCAATCTGGCGGAGTCCGTATCCAGAAACAGCTCGTAAACCGGCGTCCAGTGAGCCTCGTCTATCTGGTAGCTGATCCCGAGT
>JALSHL010000326.1 GCA_026982255.1 Paracoccaceae bacterium
CGATTCCGAGGTCGATGCGGCCACGGCACAGAACGCCGGTGTGACTTTTGCGCTTTATACCAACGGGTATCGCAAGAGTCCGGTTTCGGAAATTCCGCATGATACGCGGTTCAGCAATTTTGCCGATCTGGCGGGGTTCCTGTCTACGGTCGGGGAAAATACCGTAAAGCTGTAACCAGCCGGTCGAGCGCCTGTTCGAGTTTTGCGCGTTGTGTGGCGAAGTCGGAGCGGAACAATCCGCCGGAGGTGGTGGCCCAAGGGGTGCAGATCGCCGGTGGCTGGGTCGAGGTGCTGCCGGACGGCACGGGGCCGCGGTTCGTGCTGATGCCGGACGGGACGGTCGAGGGGGCGGGGTTCGATGTCTGGCGCCTTGACGGTGGTGTGGTGCATTTCGGCGGGGAGGCCTTGCGGCTGGAGTATCTGGACGGCGGCGAAATGCGCTTGCTGGCCGGGGGCGCGATGTGGTCGCGGGTGTTTCGGGCCGAAGGGCCGCGGGAAGCTGCCGAGCGTGATTGACGCGGCGCAGCAAACGGCTATTGTGCGCGGCGCAACACCAACCACAGGGATTTGGCCATGACACAACGTTTGCATCTCGTCTTTGGCGGCGAGCTTGTCGATCCGCAGGGAAATGTTTTCCGCGACCCGTCGAAAATCGAGACGGTCGGGTATTATCCGAACTATGCGGCGGCCTATGATGCGTGGAAATCGGCGGCGCATGCGACCGTGGACAATGCGCATATGCGCTATTTCATCGCCCATCTGCACCGCCTGCGCGACGAAGAGGCCGAAACCAGCCCGACCGAAGAAATGGGCTGATGCGGCGCTCCGTCGGGCTTGGCGTATACCTGATGTATGCCCGCCTTGCGCGGGCGCTGTTTTCCCGTTCCGGCCAGAAACAGCTGGCCGCGCCGCGCCCTGACGGGCCGCTGGTCTGGGTGCATATTGTCAGCGCCGAGGAGGTTCCGGGTGTGCTGGAGGTCATGCGGCGGTTTCTGGCGGAAAATGCCGGTTGGCGCTGTCTGGTGACGGCGGCGCGGGCGGAGACGCTGGCCGAGGCCGAACAGCGGGCGGGCAAGGGAATGGTAACGGCGCGGTTGCCGCGCGAGGTCTGTTCCGAGGTGTTTCTGGATCACTGGAAGCCCGATATGCTGGTCTGGACCGAGGGCGGCTATCGCCCCGCGTTGCTGGCCGGTGTCAAGGATCGCGGCATTCCCATGGTGATGATCAATGCGCATATGTCGCCCGGGAGCTATCGCCGGTGGAAGTTCATGCACGGGCTGATTGCCTCGGTTCTGGGGCGGTTCGGCTGGATTCTGGCGCAGGACACCAATACCGAGGGCAATATGCGGGCGCTGGGCGTGGATCGAGACCGGATCGAGGTGGCGGGGACGCTGCGCGAGGGTTCGGCACCGTTGCCGCATAACGAGGATGAACGCCGCGCGCTGGCGGCGGCGATTGGCGGGCGGCCGGTCTGGCTGGCGGCGCTGACCCACGCGGGCGAGGAGGAGATCCTGCTGGAGGTGTTCCGCAGGGTGCGGCGCTCGTTTCCCGAACTGCTGATGATACTGGTGCCGAACAATCCGGCCCGTGGTGACGAACTGGCGGTTATGGTGCGGACGGCGGGCTGGTCGCTGGCGCAGCGCTCGAAGGGGCGCGGGATCGATGCGCGGGTGGATGTTTATCTTGCCGATACCCACGGCGAGATGGGATTGTGGTATCGTCTGGCGCCGGTATCGTTTCTGGGCGGGTCGCTGGTCGATTACGGCGGGCACAACCCGTATGAGCCGACGGCGCTCGGTTCGGCTATTCTGCACGGGCCGTATGTGGCGGGGTATGCACGCGCCTACGAGGCGTTGTTCACGGCGGGGGCCTGCGTGCCGGTGCATGACGGCGATGCGCTGGCGCAGGCGTTGAAACGGACGCTGGTGCCGGACCGGGCGGCGGAGCTGGCGACGGCGGCCTGGACGGTCGGAAGCGAGGGAGCGGAAGTGACGGATCGGGTGCTGGAAGTATTGCAACATTTCAAACCGGAGCGCGAAGCCTGATGCGGGCGCCGCTGTTCTGGAACCGCCCACGGGCGGCGCGCGGGGTGAAGCCCTTGTTGCTGGCGCCGCTGGCGGCGGTGTGGACGGCGGCGACACGGTGGCGGCTGGCGAAAGGTGCGTGGGAAAAGATGCCGGTGCCGGTGGTCTGTGTCGGCAATATCAATGCGGGCGGGACGGGGAAAACGCCCTCGGTCATTGCGTTGCTGGGGATGTTCGATGCGGCGGGGATCACGGCGCATGTGGTTTCGCGCGGTTATGGCGGGGCGCTGGAGGGACCGGTGCGGGTGGATGAGCGCAGACATTCCGCCGATGATGTCGGGGACGAGCCGTTGCAGATTTCCACCTTCGGGCTGTGCTGGGTCTCCAAGGATCGCCGCGCGGGAATACTGGCGGCGGTGAAGGCCGGGGCGGAGGTGGTTCTGCTGGACGACGGATTCCAGAATCCGGCGATGGCCAAGGACCTGAATATCGTGGTGGTGGATGCGGAGGTCGGGTTCGGCAACGGCATGGTGATGCCGGCGGGACCGCTGCGCGAGCCGTTGAAGGACGGGTTGAAGCGGGCCGATGTGCTGCTGACCATCGGGCCGGAGGCAGCGCAGAAACGGCTGGAGGCGGAATGGCCGGAGATCGCCGGTCTGCCGCGCTGGCAGGCGAGCCTGCAACCGCTGGCCATGGGGATCGACTGGAACGGGATGGTCTGTCTGGCCTTTGCCGGAATCGGGCGGCCGGGGAAGTTTTTCGCCTCGTTGAAGCGGGCGGGGGCGGAGGTGGTGGCGACGCGGGCGTTTCCGGATCACGCGCCCTATTCCGATGCGGTGCTGCAACGGCTGAAGGCCGAGGCCTGGGGCAAGGGGGCCAATCTGGTGACCACGGAAAAGGACGTCGCCCGCCTGCCCGCGCATTTCAAGCCCGAGGTCATGGCCTTTCCGGTGCGGCTGGTATTCGACAACCCCGAAGGGGTGCGGGCGGCGCTATCGGCTTGGGCGGCCGAACAGGGAATCGATAAGGCCCTGTAGCCCGCCGCGTTCGGTTTCCGAGACGGGGGCGACCACCGGTTCGGGCGGTTCCAGCGTCGGGTCGATCAAGGGGAGCGGGCGGATCGGCAGCCCCTCGTGCACGCGGGTCATGGCCTGTTTCCAGATTTCGGCCGGCAGACCGCCGCCGGTGACGCCGGTCAGTTTCGAGTTGTCGTCGTAACCCATCCAGACGCCGGCCACATAGTCGGCGGTGAAGCCGATGAACCAGGCGTCGCGCGCACCCTGTGTGGTGCCGGTCTTGCCGGCAGCGGGACGGTCGCCGAGGCTGGCGCGCTTGCCGGAGCCTTTCTCGACCACCTTGCTCATCATATAGATCAGGTAGCCGTCGGCGCGCTCGGACAGCACGCGGAAACCGTCGGGCCGGTCGAGGCTCATCAGGACCTGGTCGTCGCCGCGCACACGCAGGTCGATCCAGCCATAGGGTTTCGACTGGCGGCCGCCGTTGAGGATGCCGGCGTAGGCGCCGGTCATCTCGATCAGGTAGACGTTGGAGGCGCCGAGCGCGAGGGCCGGACCCTGTGCCAGTTCGGTCGTTATGCCGAAATCGGAGGCGACGGCGCGAACCTTTTCCAGGCCGACCTGCATGGCCAGACGCACGGCAACGGTGTTCAGCGAGTTGGCCAAGGCATCGACCATCAGGATATTGCCGTAGTATTCGCCGGAGTAGTTTTTCGGGCTCCACGGACCGGAACCGGGGATGTCGATAGTGATCGGCGCATCCTCGACCACGCTTAGCGGGGTCATGCCGGATTCCAGCGCCGCGCCGTAAACGAAGGGCTTGAAGGCGGAGCCGGGCTGTCGCAGGGCCTGTGTGGCGCGGTTGAACTGTCCGGCGCCGTCGATCTTGCGCCCGCCGACCATGGCGCGCACCGCCCCGTCGGGGGACATGATGACAATGGCAGCCTGGGCCTCGGACCCTTCGCTGACGAAGTTTTCGAAAACATAGGTGATGGCTTCTTCGGCCGCCTTCTGGATGGCGGGGTCGAAGGTGGTGCGGATGGCGACATCCTCGGTGGTTTCGCGGGTCAGGAATTGCGGCGCCTCGGCCATGATCCAGTCGGCGAAATAGCCGCCGGCACGTTCCTGCGCTGCTTGCGAGAGGGTGGCGGGTTCGGCGCGGGCTATGTCGGCCTCGACCCGGGTGATGTAGCCCTGATCCTGCATCAGGCCGATAACCACGCTGGCGCGGTCCTGTGCGCGTTGCAGATTGCGGGTCGGCGCGTAATAGGAGGGCGCGGTTAGCAGACCGGCGAGCATGGCGCTTTCCTGAATGGTCAGGTCGCGGGCGCTTTTGCCGAAATAGCGCTGGGCGGCGGCCTCGAACCCGTTGGCGCCGGCACCGAGGTAGGCGCGGTTGAGGTAGATCGACAGGATGTCGTTCTTGTCGTATTTCAGCTCCATCGCCAGCGCGTAGGGCACTTCCTGTATTTTGCGCATCAGGGTCTGTTTGCGGCACTCCGCCTCGGGCAGGTCCTGACCGAGACAGAGGAGCTTTGCCACCTGTTGCGTGATGGTCGAGCCGCCGTTGCCGGAGAACGGGCCGCGCCCCTCGCGGAGGTTGATGCGGATGGCACCGGCGATGCCGCGCGGGCTGATACCGAAGTGTTTGTAGAAACGCTTGTCCTCGGTCGCGACGACGGCGTTTTTCAGGCTGGGGGCAACGGTGGTGGCACGCAGGGTGCCGTCGAACTGTTCGCCGCGCCATGCAAAGACCCTGTTGTCGCGATCCAGCAGCACGACCGAGCCGCCCTCGCGCCCGTCAAGCAGGGATTCCATCGGTGGCAACGAGACGTAGTAGTAGCCGGTCCAGCCCGCCAGAACCAGCGCGCCGAGGATGGCGCCGCGGGTGCCGGTCCACCAGAAAATGCGGAAAATCATGCGGAAAAACCACAGGATTGCGCGCACGACAAAGGGTCGCGACGGTTTCGCGGGGGTTTTCGTCCGGCGTTTCGCCGGCTGGCGTTTGCTTTTCGCCGGTGCGGGTCGTCTTTTGGCCATCGGGGTCTGGGCCGCCTGCTCGTTTGTTTTTCCAAGGGATAGTCGCTTTCGCGACGCTTGTAGAGGGTGATTCTGCGGTTTCGGCAATTCTTTGCCGTGAAGGCTGTATTAGTATATGCACAAATATTAATCATTACATTGGTATTGTGCATAAATTGGGCACAAATATCGGCAACAGGTAATATACAAAGGGGAATTTTCTGTAAATCCGCGGCTGCTCACATGATTTTAGGGCAATCGCTGCCGGGAATCCCCTGCGGCACATCTGGGTTCAGTCATCGAGAAGGAGGACACATGAAACTCGTCGTCGCCATAATCAAACCCTTCAAACTGGAGGAGGTCCGCGAGGCGCTCACCGATATCGGTGTGCAGGGTCTCACGGTTTCCGAAGTCAAAGGCTACGGGCGCCAGTCCGGCCACACCGAAGTCTATCGCGGTGCCGAATACGTTGTGAACTTCGTGCCGAAGGTCAAACTGGAAATCGGTATCCCGGACGAGGATGTTTCCAAGGTTCTCGAAACCCTCGAAAGCACGGCCAAGACCGGCAAGATCGGTGACGGCAAGATCTTCGTCATGGATGTGGAGCAGGCCCTGCGTATCCGCACCGGCGAAACCGGCGAAGAAGCCCTCTAATTCCAACTTTACGAGAGACGGAAAAATGAAAAAATCTACGAAAATTCTGGGGCTTGGCGCAGCGCTTTCGCTGCTGGCCGCCCCCGCATTCGCGCAGGAGACCGCCGAATATACGGTGTTTATCCTCAACTCGCTGCTGTTCCTGATCGGCGGTTTTCTGGTGTTCTGGATGGCGGCGGGCTTTACCATGCTCGAGGCCGGTCTGGTGCGCTCCAAGAACGTCACCATGCAGCTGACCAAGAATATGGCGCTGTTCTCGCTGGCGGGGATTGTCTATTACCTGCTCGGCTATAACCTGATGTATCCGCTCGGCAGCTGGTCGATCGGCACGGACGAGACCGGCGGTTACCTCGGGGCGTTCGCGGTTGCGGCGCTGGAAGCGGTCGGCGTCGGGCCGGACGGTGTGGACGACCTGTCCTATGCCTCCACCGGTTCGGATTTCTTCTTCCAGCTGATGTTTGCGGCAGCGACAGCCTCCATTGTTTCGGGCACATTGGCCGAGCGCATCAAGCTGTGGCCCTTCCTGATCTTTACCGTTCTGCTGACCGGTCTGATCTATCCGATCCAGGCCAGCTGGAAATGGGGCGGCGGGTTCCTCGACAGCCAGTTCGGTTTCCTCGACTTTGCCGGGTCTACCGTAGTGCATTCCGTGGGTGGCTGGGCTGCTCTGGCAGGGGCGCTGGTTCTGGGGCCGCGCATCGGCCGCTACACCAAAGAAGGCCGTGTGGTTCCCTTCCCCGGCTCCAACCTGCCGCTGGCCACGCTCGGCACGTTTATCCTGTGGATGGGCTGGTTCGGGTTCAATGGCGGCTCGCAGCTGGCCATGGGCTCCATCGGTGACGTTGCCGACATCAGCCGCATCTTTGCCAACACCAACACGGCCGCCATGGGTGGCGCGGTTGCGGCGCTGGTTCTGACGCAGTTGCTGTATAAAAAACCGGACCTTACCATGATCCTGAACGGCGCGCTGGCCGGTCTGGTGTCGATCACGGCCGAGCCGCTGACCCCGACGCTGGGCGA
Source organism: Paracoccaceae bacterium (assembly GCA_026982255.1). Lineage (GTDB taxonomy): Bacteria > Pseudomonadota > Alphaproteobacteria > Rhodobacterales > Rhodobacteraceae > NORP23. The sequence continues at coordinate 6,734 of JALSHL010000326.1, forward strand.
GGCAACGCTGATCGGTGCAGCGGGCGGTGTGATCGTGGTCTTTGCGGTGCCGTTCCTCGACAAGCTGAAAATCGACGATGCGGTCGGTGCCATTCCGGTGCATCTGCTGGCCGGTATCTGGGGCACGATCGCCGTGCTGTTCACCAACCCGGAGGCGACGATCAAGGGCCAGTTCCTGTCGATCATCATCGTCGGTGTGTTTGTCTTCGTGGTGTCCTACATCGTCTGGACCATCCTGAAGCTGACCGTCGGTATCCGCGTCAGCGAAGAGGACGAGATCACCGGTCTGGACATGGCGGAACTGGGGATGGAAGCCTATCCCGATTTCTCCCGCAGCTAAAAGTCATTCCCTCCGGAGCGCTCGGGTGCTCCGGACACTTTCCCCGGCGTCCGCGCCGGGGTTTTTTTATGTCTGGTCTAGGGTCAGGACCCGTTAATCCGACGCGCGCAGCGCCATCGGCACGAAATATCGGTGGGTTGCTGCCCGCAGGTAAGGGTGCTCCCCTTTCCAAGGGCAGCGAGCCGCTGAGATGAAGTGCCGATGACGCCAGAAGGGTTTGGCGGATTTGCCCCCTGAATGCGTTCCAGCCCCTTGAAATAGCGCCGCTATTCCTGCGGGGCTGCGCCTGTTCAGAAAACAAATCCGTCAAACTGCGCGGGCCGGATTAACGGGTCCTGACCCTAGTGGCAGGAGGGTGGTGGACTTGATTTCCTCCATCGACAGCAGGGCCGTGACGTTGAAGATTTTCACGTTGGCGATCAACGCCTGATAGAAGGCGTCATAGGCCTTGGCGTTTTTCACCCGCACTTTCAGGATGTAGTCGATATCGCCGGCGAGGCGGTGGGCCTCCAGCACCTCGGGGCGTTCCTGCAGGGTTT
>JALSHL010000327.1 GCA_026982255.1 Paracoccaceae bacterium
CTTCGGGTGCGTTCTTGGTGATGAAGCCTGCAAACATCGCGGCTGTTTTCTTGCGGTCTAGTTCGGCGTCATCGTATTGATCGAGCAGAAACAGCCGCACCATGGCAGGCGCTACATGCGGTAGGCCTCCTCGAACCAGATGGTTGCAATCGGCCCCGCGAGTTGGTCCAGCTCGGTCAGCCAGTTCACGAACCTCAGGTAACGCATGCCCCCGCCATCAAAGCGCCGCGGACGAAACGATGCGGTCCCGCTGGTGATCAAGCCGTCGTGCCCGCGCATGGCCCAGCCCGTGGTGGTGCCAAGGTCGAGGGCAAGGATGGCTCCGAGGGTTTGGGTTGGTATGGCCAATGCAGGCCCGGGTTTGCAAAGGGTGGGATCAATATTGTTCATCGGTGGTCTCCTGTCGTTTGAACTGCTCTGGAATTGGAAATGCTCAGACACGGGATTTCCTCCGCGTCGGGTTTCGTTTGAGAAATCGCTGGCGACGCTTTCGCCCGGCCATGGTGACGGCTCGGCCAGGGCGATGGTGGTCCGGGCAACGTCGGTTGAAATATCCGTTCGCCACCAGCCCCGTGGCCACCTCGAAAGGCACGCCACAATCGCAACAATGACTGCGCCAAACCAAAAGGGTCGTCGGCAAACCATCACGACGAATGTGCGGTTCCTGCGCCACCAGCTCATAGCGCTGTCCTTCCCGCATCAGGATGAACCCCACATCCGGGGGCTGCTGGAAATGAATTCTGCGGGTGAGTTTTCTGGTGGCCATGGGCTGGGTCTCCTTGGTGGTTGAATGCAATGCGCGGAAACTCTCCGGAACGGAGCCCGGAGGAGGAGACGCAAGGCGTAGCCGCCAGCGTCCTCCTCCCACTCCGTAGGAGTGGGTTTCACCCCCTAAACTAGAAACGAGATGCAAGAGTTTGTTATTGCAGGTGAAAATGCAGTTTGGGGCGCTAAAACCGTGATCACCCGCCCAATCTGGTTGGGACGAAGCACGACGTGTTCGGGCGTAGCGCTGCAGGGGTAGTTTGGGTTGCGAAGCCAAACTGGTCCAAACTGGGTAGCGCGTAGCCTGTCGGGATTTTGTCGGGGTAGTTTCGGAAATCCGCCCCATCTGGTTCAAACTGGTTGGTGCGCAAAACCGCGCAGGTGTCATGGCATGGAAAATCATGGCCGATCCTCCTGCGCATAGACCCAGATTTCGGGGTTTTCGACCTCGAGCAGAGCCCCGGTGCGAGGGGATTTGAAATGCGTCGGGCGCACCGGAATACGGGCGGGTTGCACCTCGCCAGTGTCCGGATCGACCTGTTCACCTTCCCCGGGGAACTCCATCCCCTCGACGCAGAGATAGCCAAAACGGGAGCGCGACGGCGCGAGGCCATAGGGCTTTGCGTCGCGCAGAAATTTGATGAACCCTTTGGTGGAAAGCACATTCAGGCGCTCGCGGATCGTGTCCTTGCCGCCCAGACCGGCGGTGTTTTCAAACGCCTCGGCAAACTGGTTGATGGTGTAGAGATGCCCGTCACTGGCCGCATCCAGCAGGATGCCGAGGATCACATCCCCCTTGCGCACCCGCTCGGCGTCGTGCTTTGCCCCCACGTCCTTGCGCACGAGGCGCTCGTTCATCGGGTTCAGCTCGACCCACTGGCCCTTGACCTTGTCGATCAGCTTGGAGGGCAAGGCCGGTCCGTTGCGCAGCTCGATTTCCAATTTGCGCTCGCTGGCCTCCTCGTCGGGGCGGTGCATGATGATGCCGGAGGTGTAGAAGCCGCGCAGGGAGCTGGCACCGGACAGGGCCAGAAACGGATCCTCTTTCACCTGATGTTTGCCGAGTTTCTTGGTGTGATGAACGAGGATCACGCCGCAATCGGGGTTCACGGCTTCGCGCAGAACCTCGACGCGGTCCCTCAGGAAAAACATCATCGCGCCGTTGTCGTTCTCACCGCCGCCGTCCGGACCGCCATCGAAGACATTGCGGATCGGATCGATGCAGAGAATGTCGACGGGGTCGTTCGGAAACGCCTCCCTGACGGCCACGGCAGCCAAGGCGCTGCCTTGCTCGTCCAGCAGCAGTTTCAGCTTGGGTGTGGCCACGAAGGTATCGCGGGCGGCGTTGATGACCTCGGGCGGCAGGGCGATTTGTTTCAACCGTTCGCGCAGGTAGTGATACTGGATTTCCGCCTGCAGATAGAACACCCGCAGAGGGCGTGGCGGGGTGAAGCCAAGGAAGGAAACCCCTGCCGCCATGTGAACCAGCCACGATATCAGGAAATCACTCTTGCCCACCTTGGGCGCGCCACCAACAACCAACAGCCCGCCGGGGGTCAGAACCCGGGGCGCGATGATGTCCTCGGGCATCGGGGCGGTGTCATCCAGCAATTCGCCCAGCGTGAAGGCGGACATTTCCGGCGGGGTTTTGGCACTGTTGGCGCGCAGCAGTGGCGGGCCGTTCTTTTCCACATGCTTGGCCCAGAGCCGGTCGGCCTCGGCCTTCAGGCGATCTTCGGGCCAGCTTGGGCGCAGCATCGCGGCGTTATAGCCACAGATGCCTTCCCAGCCCGCGTCCTTGGACATGCGCCCCTCGTGCACCATGCGGATGAAATGCCCGATGGCGGCAGAGGCCCCCTCGAACCGGGTCCAATCGTCGGCACCGCCCTCGTGAACGGGGCTGGTTAGGACCGAACCGAGGGCAGGTTTGTCGGACTTGTCTGGTGTGGGTTCCATGCCGACACCGGGAATGGCTGGCATGTCGGCAACCAGTTCGGCGAAATCATCGAGATCGACCTCAATGCCATTGTGCTCGCGGATCTGCACGAGGCGCTGGAACCCGCCCTTGTGATAGACGCTGCCCGCGACGCGGATCGGCTGGTGGGCCGAGCGGAAATGCGTGTCGCCCCCGACCTTGATGGCAATCTCGCCGCGCAGGGCGCAGAGCCGCGCCAGATCGTCGCCCTCGGCCGGTTCGGTCAGTTTCCACCAGACATGCAGCTTGGTTGCCCCGTCCGGTGTGCGCCCGCCACTCTCGATGATCAGGGTTGGCTGGCCCAGATGCCGGACCAGGTGTTCCAGTTTGACCGGAATATCTCCCGCATCCAGATCAACGATGATCGCCTGCATTTGCTGCACATCGGCGGATTTGGCTTGCCCATTTTCGGCTACAGTGCCGGGGATCACATAGACCGCAGCACCCTCACGCGCCGCCCAATTGGCGAAGGTTGCGAGTTTTTCCGAGGCGGTATCGTCCGCATCGATCCAGATGTTGTGCGGCTTGCCATCCTTGCCCTGGCCCTTGTCAACAAAGCCGCGCACGGGGATCAGGCCCTCGCAATAGCCGAACACCACATCGAGGAACGTCGCGATCTGCGCTGCGTCGGGCTCCACCCCGAACGGATCATCGAGCGGGGCAGCATCGTTGAAGTCGTTCCACGGGTTGAAATGGATGATATTGTCGTCGCTCATGCAGGCAGCTCCCAGCAGCGGTCGGCATAGGAACAGAACCGGCATTCGAAGAAATCTCGGGATTGGGCGATACGGGGCAGCAATTCACCCGCGTCCGTCGCCTGCAGGATGCGCACGCCGCGGTCTGACATGCGCTGCGCCAGCGCTGCATCGAACGACACCAGTTCGTGGTAAAGCTCGGCCGTGTCCTTGTTGATGGCGGTGAACAGCGCCGGAGCAGCTGAAATCCCCGGTACCACCGGCTCCATATAGGCCTGATAGATGGCGATCTGCGCCGCATAGACCGGTTTGGAAATGGCAACACCGTCTTTGATGCAGGCGCGCCAGTTTTTGGCGTTCATGGTTTTGCATTCCCAAAGTGCAGGCATTCGCAAGCCGAGCGCGGCGGGGGCACCCATGATGATGCCGTCCACATGGCCGCGAATACGCCCGCCCGCGACAGAAAAGCCAAACTGACGGTGCGACCGCTGCGAACCGTCATCAGGTTTCTGGGTCACCAGATCGATGTCAGCGGCCCGCAGCCAGCGGATCGCCAGTTCCTCGAGGCTGTGACCGATCTCGAATATGCGCAAAACCTGGCCGCTGAAATCACCCCCATCATCCTTGGGGGCTTGGGCAAACTCGAATTGCAGCGCCCGCTCGCAGGGCACGCCGAGACGGGAGGCCCCGAGATAGGTGCGGGGGATTTCTGCATCCCGCTCGTCGATCAGTGCGGCATCGACCAGATCGTTGATACGCTCGCCCATGGAGGGACGCGGGTTGAAGTCCAGTGTCAAAACGGAATCTCCGATGCTTGCGATTTTGCGATGTCGGCCATGGCCTCGCGAAACCCCTCGACGGCTTCCTCGATCAGGGCGCGGACCTGTGGTTCGGTGAGATCAGCCAGCTTTGACTGCCAGCCGATTTCCTCCATCAGCAGGGCGATGCGCTGCATGGTGGCGGTGATGGAGGCGCGTTCTTCTTCGGTAAGATCAACCATGTCCGAACGCCCCCGTGCTCGTGCCGACCAGAAGGCCTGACAAGCCATCGAACAGAACCAGCAGGACGGGAGCGGACGACTCGAGCGCACCGGTTCGCGCCAGCCAAAACCACGGGTGGGTTGCCGGCAGACCGCACAGAGCGTTCCACGCGGATGCCAGAGCCGTTGCCGGTCGGTTGTTGTCGGGAATAACGTCATTGGTCATGCCGCCCTCCCGATTGCATGGACAGCATTACCCGCACCAAACACCAACGCGCGGATGGCGTTGCGGTTAAAGCGGAAGGACAGCAGCGCCGAGGCCTGATAGCGGGTCAGCCCGAAATCCTGCCGGTATTCCGCTGGCAGATATTGCAGCTGCTTTTGCGTCGGCGGCTGGTTCAACCAGCGCCGCGTCTTGTGGGCACTCTCGTCGGACTCGTGCGTGTTCAGCCAGTCATCGGCAGCAGCGAGGCAAACCGTGCGTTCCCCCACGGCCAGCAATTTGGGACGTTCCTTTTGCCGCCCGCCAATGCCGTGCCAACGGCCATTGAGAAAAAATACACCGCCCCAGGCGACAAACCCGTTGGCGATCAAGGCCGCATCATCACCAAACAGATCGCACCAGCGGAAGCTGGATCGCTTCAACAGGTCGATCTCGGACATGACGAATTCGGAAAGCTCGTCGGCACCCTCGGCCTCACCGCGCTCCCAGAGATGGCCGCAAAGCGGGCATTCCATTACAGCAAGCGGCACGGTCGCGTCACAATCCGGACATTCCTTGGTCGGGGCTTCGCCGCTGCCTTCGCGCCCGTCGAGATCGACATCCTGCTCCAGCGAGCCGTGCAACAGGGTGGACGTGCCGAAATCCAGCACGATGCAATCGGTCTTGATGACGCCCGGGTGCTCTTCGGGATCGACCGTGCGCAAGCCCCGCCCGACCATCTGCATCATGGTGGATTTGTATGAACTGGGCCGCAGCAGCACGACGCAGGAGGTGGGCGGATGGTCCCAGCCTTCCGTGAGGACGGCGACGTTTGTCACCACCTGCAGCTTGCCAGAACCATAATCCGCCAGCACCGCCTTGCGCTCGGCCTCTCCCATATCGCCGTAAATCAGGCCTGTCGGAACACCGGCGGCGTTGAACGCATCAGCGACATTGCGGGCGTGATCGACGGTCGAACAGAACACCACGGTTTGCCGATCTCCGGCCTTTTCCCGCCAATGTTCGATCACCGCATCGGTGACGGGCGCGCGGTTCATGATCGCGTCGACCTCGCCCATGTCGAAATCCGCCACCGTTTTGCGCACGCGACCCAAATCGCTCTGCACGCCGACATCGACAACGAAAGTCCGCGGCGGCACCAGATGGCCCGCGGCGATCAGCTCGCCGATACGAATCTGGTCCGAGACATTCGAGAAAACCGGCCTCAGCCCCTTTTTATCGCCCCGGTTCGGCGTGGCTGTAACCCCGAAAACCTTGCAATCCGGATTGCGATCCAGCGCTTTGTCGATGATACGCCGATAGCTGTCGGCGGCCGCGTGATGGGCCTCGTCGATCACCAGCAGGTCGAGCGCGGGCAGATTGTCGAGATTAGCGGCGCGGGTCAGCGTCGGCACCATGGCGAATGTCACCTGACCGGCCCATGATTTTTCTTTGGCATCGACCACCGAGGTGGACAGCCCGGGATTGACGCGGGCGAACTTGCCACGGTTCTGCTCGGTCAATTCATCCCGATGCGCCAGCACGCAGGCCTTGGCATCGCTGTCACCAACCATGTCTCCGGCCACCGCCGACAACATAAAACTTTTCCCGGCACCGGTCGGCGCGACACCGAGCGCGTTGCCGTGTTCATCGAGCGCGCGGATGCTGCGCTCGACAAAGAGTTTCTGGCGGGGGCGGAGCAACATGGCCGAACCCTCCTATTGCGCCCAGGACGGACGGCCGGTGGCCGACGGTGCCTGAGGGGATTGTTGGGGTTGCGAACCCTGCGGGGACTGTGTGCCCTGCGAAAGCGGAGGCTGCGCCGGTGGCACCGCACCCATGATTTGCGCGTAATCCTTGTGGTCGGGCGTTACTGCAGACCGGATTTCGTTCTTGTCGTCCCCGTTGGCATCGGTGCCGACATCGATACGGGCGACGAATTCGATCCCGTCGAGATCGGCAAAACCGCCAATCCGCCGCGCCGCCTGTGCCTCGGGCGACATATCCTTGTCGGAAATCCCGCGCGCGGAATTGAGGATGCCACGCACCAGAGAGCGGCCCATATTGCCCCAATCCGGCCCCTTGGGGCTGTAAAGCCCGATCAGGGTAAAGATTTTGCGCCGCGCATATTGGCCTTCCAGCACGGTGAATTCACCGTTCAGATAAACCGCACCGGTGGAGCCGCGCGTGGCATAGCCGCCGGTCCAGCCCTGGCTCGGGTCATCGAAACCACCGGGGCGGATCGTCAGGCGTACCTTGACCAGCGTGCCCTTGGGGATCAGGTTGATGTTGCTTTTTGCGTCGTTGAAGTCATTCCAGGAACCCATGTCGGGACCCTCCTTTTCGTTCAGTTGGGGGATGAGTTTTGATCGGCCACAGCGGCCGACTCAGGGGATTTGGAGTAGCTCAGCCGATCACCCGCAGGCGCGCCGGGGGTTCTGATCTTCTCCATCAGACGGCCCAGATGCGGTTCCTCGACCTGCGCGAGGCGGCCCGAGCGATCCTTGGCCGGAAAACCCCACGGGTTGATCGTCTGGCAAACAAAGGCGCGGTAGGGTTCTCCATCGTCGCCCGCGAGTTCGGCCATGGTGATGACCTCGTCGACGATGCCCGGCAGCTCGAGACCGGTTTTGGAGCCATCGATCTGCGGCGAAAACACCTTGCGATTGAAGTCGTCCAGCTTCTCGTCGAGGATGCCGACGAACCAGACGTTCTTTGCCCGCGTATGCTGCAGATGCGTCAGCCAGCCGATCATCTCGCGGCCGTGCAGCCCGTAGGCCCCGCGCACATCCGGCTTGCCGGTTTTTTCCGAGAACGCCTCGGGCTGGCCCTTGCACCAGCCGAAACAAAGCCGACCGGCAACCGTGATCGAGTCGATGAAGATGGTCTGGTATTTCTCGAGCGCCGCCGGATCGCCAAACTGCTCGCAAACAGCTGCGTAGTGCGCCGGCCCATACGGTTGATCATCGCGTAAAG
>JALSHL010000328.1 GCA_026982255.1 Paracoccaceae bacterium
TCTCCTGAGTTACAATCACGGCGATCCTCCAAGGGTGTAAGCGCCGCATGAAGCCGCCCCTATAGGCGGTTTCGTCCGGGATGTGAAGGGGATTCGTGCAGGGAGGCAACGGGAACGATGCTGCCATCCGGGTTTGTGTTCATTCCTGCGCCCCGCCCCTGTTTTTTCTGTGGCGGAAATACAGTAGCGCGGCGATAGCGGCGGCTATTACGCCGGACAGACCGAGCGGGACAAGCCACCATGGTGTGCCGGATCCGGGGGACGGGGCCTCGGCCACCCGACGCAATTCCGTAGTGATCTCGGTTGCCGCGGTGACATCGATAGACCGGGTGCCAATGGCTGCGGCCACGAAATCGAGTTGCAGGGCGCTGCCGTCCCCGTTGTCTCCCATATCTAGTTTGATCACCGCGTTGCGGCCATCGTTGTCGGGGGTGTAGGCATCGATAGTCAGGCGGGCAAAATCGGATGCTTGGTTGTCCCAGCCATTTCCTTCTCCGACCACCTCCAGATACAGGGGCGACCCGTCGGAGCGGTAATAGCGCATCCCCTTGTGCCCCCACTCTTCCAGCGGGGTTTCATACAGAATTTCGCCCTGCCCGTTGTAAAAGCGGAGCGTATAGAGGCCCTCGGCCTGGAAGGGGCGCAACCAGGCTCCGACGATGGTGCCGGCAGGCAGCGAGATACGGAACCAGTCCGGACGCTGGTCGCCCAGATCGATAATATTGTCGAAGGGTGTGCTGATCGGGGTAGCATCCTGCAAACTGTCGTTCGGTTCGTAGGGGTCGAGGAACGGTTCCTCAGTCAGGCGCAGGTCGAAACGCATGTTGTCATAGTAACTGTCACTCGCGGTAATCCGCACCAGATGCCGGCCGGGCGGCAGTGCCTGTTGCGACAGTGGCCCTTGGATGAAATCCTCCGGCAACACAAAATCGTCGGCGCTCGGCGGTTCGGATATCGCGATTGCAGGCTGTTCTCCATCGGCGCCAATTTTTTCCGGCAGGCGGCCTCCATACATGAATTCAAGCGAGTCCTGCGAAATTCCGGGAGAAAAGACGGCAGGAGCCAGACGCGCGGGGCGCGTGGTTGTAATTTCGACAAGCGCCATACCGTAAGCGTCAAGAGTCACCTCGGTGAAGCGTCCGGGAACAACCTCCAGCGGAGGGTTGAATTCTGCCGATTCTGCATAGGGTTGCGGATACGGTTGTTCATCCGGATCGGGTTGCCATTCATAATCCGCATCGGGCGGTGTATCCCATGGCAGGATCAGGTCGGGCTGTTCCAGCGGCGGGACAAAGGCTCCCGCTCCGGTGCCCCTTTCGTCCGGTGTGTAGTTTCCGGTATCGTCACCTCGCCCCGCAGCCCCGATGGCGTCGAACCATTCGGGTGTTCCGGGTGTAGGGCCGGTCAGGTAATCGGGTAGTTCGATGGTTATGTCCGGTATTTCCGGCACGGCAATTTCAGGAAAAACCGGTTCGGAAAAGACTGGCGAGTCCGGCGCAAGATCGTCCGACTGGGCCAGCCCTGTCTGGGCTTGAACCACAGCGAGCAGGACCAGCGCGCCCGTGCGCCGGATCCGGAAGGGAGTCCTGACGGTCCGGCGTGTCATGATTCCTCCAGTGCGGCGGCAACGAGTTCCGATATCCGTTGGCGGGCGGCTTCGGTTGACAGCCCGTCCGGGCGCACCCGTCCGGCGCGTTCGCGGACACGGTCCAGTGCGGCCTTGCCCTGTCGGGAAGATCCGAATTCCGCGCTTTCCTCGCTGGGCTGCGAGTTCAGGCGCCACAGGGTTCGTGCCGGATTGTCGGAGCCGGCGTTGCGAATAGAACCATAATGGACATAATACAGTTTGCGTTCCAGACGGGCAAAGCAGCTTCCGTCGGGCAGGGCACGTTCCAGATACCAGTATTCGGTCATGCTGATAGTCGGCAGGGTGGCGTGCTCGTCACTTGACACCTTGTAGGTCCGCCAACTGTCGGGGTTACAGGCGACCGGTTCGGGGGCCGTTTCGGGCCGTTTCGGTGGCGGTGCTTCTCGGCGCGCGCTTGTGACGATACCGGTGTGCCTGTCGATACGGTTTTTCAGATAGGCGGCTGCTCCGGCCGGATTTCCGCCACAGGTTTCCATGCCGTCGGTGAAGGTGGCAAAACGCCATTCGGGGGCTGCGGGATCGGCATCATACAGGAACATTCTGGCGCCGGTGTAATGCGCACCAGCCAGATCCGTAGCCGAATCCGGCTGAATACCGGCAATGAACCCGATAAAGGATTCACGATCGCGGGAGAACGGATATATCCGGAAGTTCTCGCATCCCGAGAATACCACGGCGCCAAGCTCGACCGCCTTGTCCGGTGGCAATTGCCGGACCATCTCGATAATACCGTCGCGGGCGCTCTCTATCCGGCCGGTTCCGTCTCCCATGGAACCGGAGGCATCCAGAAGCACCAGTAGCGACAGGTCTACGGGCGGCGCCAGATAATGCCACGAGTCATTACCGCCGGTATCGCTCCAGTTGCCGCCGGTTTCATCCTCGTAATAGGCCCAGCCGCCGACCGCGGCCGGTTCGGGATCCAGCAACGAGACCGTGCGGGGGTCGGCATCCAGCCCCTGTCCGGCAGGGTTCCTGGCCGCGACCAGTATGTCGACACGCTCCTGCGCGCCTTCGTCCAGCCCCAGCGATTCATAGGTGAAGGTTGCCCGCCAGCGCCGCTCGTCGTTGCCGTCCGGTTGCGGATCGAGCATCTGCGGCCCGATGCCGATATCCGGCGGTGTCTCCAGAGGATAGGCAAAGACCAGGCTGATCTCGCCCTTGCCGGTGGCGGGCGGAGTCGCGCGCACCAGCACTTGCAGATCCCGTTCGCTATCTTTCAACACGCGGCGGGTCAGGTTCGGCGCCTGCTCCAGATCGGGGCCGCCCTGCCAGCGGGCCTGATAGACCGCTTGCCCTGCCGCAGTCACCGATATTTCCGCCAGATAATTCGGGATATGTCCGAAAAACACGCTGAATTCGGTGAACGGCTGCACGCCGGCATCGGGGCTGGCGTCAAGTTCCATACCAGCAGCAGAGATCGCCGATATCTTCACCTCCCGGAAGCCGCCGATGGAGCGGATAAAGTCACCGTCGGCAATCTCGAACCGGCCTTTCCATTTCGTATCCGATACCCAGTCGCCGGTGATACGCAGGTCGCCGATCTGCACCCGGGTCGCCTCGGGTTCTTGCTTCATCTCCTGATCGAAAACGATGGTGATTTCCGCTGTTCCCGGACCGACGGGACGGAAAGGAAGCACTTCAGTATCGGGTTCGGGCAGGTTCTCGAGTTTAGCAAAGGGTCCGGGGTCTGGCAATTCCGGCGGGCGCTCGTAGCGGGCAAGCACCCTGTCGTCCTGCGTAACGGTTATCTCCCTGACTTTCGGGCGATCCACATCGTTCAGCAGCACGAAGCGGCCGACGCTGTTCAACCCCGGTAGTCCGCGTGTATCCGATGGCGCGGCACGCGCGACGAACAGGAAGCTGCGGTTTTCCTCGTCAAAGTCTACGGTGTCGAATATATCGGCAATGGAAAACACGATCCTGTGGTCGTCCCAACTGCGGATGTCTGTCACTTCCCTGGCTGTCAGGCGCGAGATGCCGATGAAAACCTTGCCGCGCCCGTTCCCGAAATTCAGTCCGCCCAGCGTTATTTCGTCATCTCGTTCGCGGATGCGCGCCACAATATCGCGGTTCAGGTCCTCGGGATCGTCGGTCAGCGGCCGGATAACCGGCACCTGGTCACACCATGCGGCGATGGAACGTGTCGAAAGTCCCCAGCGGTCCTCTTCATAGGCCTGTGTCGGGCGGCTGGTGGGGGGGAACTCGGTGTTGTTTACAAATTCGGTTGCCGGTGTCCACGGCACATAGCCGGGCATCAGCCGGTAGGGTATCGAGTCAGTGTCGCCGTCGGGGGCTGTCCACCCGCCGACAACCTGGCACAGGGGCCGGACCTCGCGCTGGTCGCGGGCGAAATCGACGCTTGCGGTTTCAGCCTGGGGGCCGGAATATTTCTCCCACGTTCCGGCATAGAACCGTCCGGCGAGCAGACGGCAGGCGGCTCGTTCCTTGTCATCCGTCGCGCCGCGGAGGGGGGCCAGATAGGTATCCGGCGCGGTGCAGTACAGTCGGGCACCGGCCCGGTTGAACAGTCCGAAAACCGAGCGTAGGTCGCGCCCGCGCGGATCTTTTTCGGGCAGGGTGAACGGGTCCGACGGCTCCAGATAGCTGGCAACCGGATAGGAGCCGGCCTGCTCGGCACTGCCATAGCTTCCCAGATTGTTGCGAGCCAGATCCAGTCCGTCCGGGGCCCAGAAGGAACGCCAGCGTATCTTGACCCCGATCTTGCCGAGCGACCAGCGGTCGAGGACGATGTTTTTCAGAACCGCAAGCGGGTTCAACAATCCCATGTCGCTGGCCGAGGCATTGGTGGTCAGGGTCGGCACATAGCGCACCACAACATCCAGATTGAGGATACTCTTCAGTTTATCCGTTGTACCGCCCCAGCCCAGTTTCATGGCCGAATTGGTCACCCAGAAATCGAAGCATTCGTTCCCCGGTCCGCCAGCTACCCCGGGCCTGAGGCGCACGCCATCGATCCCCAGTCCTCCCGCAGGGTTCTTGCCGAAATTCGCGACAACCTCGCCAAAGCCGGAGCGCATACAGGTCATCATCTGCCGGTATTGCCCGAGAACATTCAGCGGTAGGTCCGTATAACCGACAAAGGCGTAATCCTTGCCGAACCCGCCATCGAGCATATCCCAAAACCGGTAATCGCCGACTCCGCCGAGTTTCCGGTCGCTGTCCGCGTGGCGCCATTCCGGCACCCGTAGCGAAAGGGTGATATCGGCGGGTAGCTCGGGCGAGGACAGTGCATCCGGCACCAGCCGTCCGACTGCGGATTCATAGCCGTGCAGTATACCGGTAAACAGACCGGTGGCTACGGCCGAACTCAACTCGTCGCCATAGGCACCCGGATTGTATTCCGGCGCGCCCCAGCGGTTCCACATATGTCCCGTGGCCCAGCGGTCGGCCAGAAAATGCTGGGCGTAGGCTTCGTAGGCGAGTGCCAGCAATTCGGCCTCGCGAATGGCCTCGCGGTGGGCTTCACGTTCGGCATCGTCACGGGTATTTTCCAGCATTTCCGCTGCCCGCCTTGCCAGCGTGACCGCCGTTGCATGCAGGCGCTTGTAACTTTCGCTCGCCTGGTCGCCGAAATGCGAGGAATTGAAGGCTGCCCCGTGCAACAGTCCGAAAACATGACAGTATTTTTCGTATTTGTGCCCCGGGGGTAACGGCGGGCAGTAACGGTTCTTGTTGATCCAGTCGTAAATCGTATATCCGACATCGGGAATACTGGCGAAATGCGCGGGCGAGGGCAGATTCCGCTGTTCCAGCGGCAGATCTTCATCCTGATTTTCCGGCATGGTCCGCAGGTCGGAGAGTTCGGGGCGGAAGATACTGGCGTTCAGGTCCAGCCCGATGAAATCCTCGCGTCGGCCCATACGCCAGGGGGCGTTTACAACCGCCTGGTCCAGAGCCATCTGCGCGATCACCTCGTGCTCGTTGCCTTTGCAGGTTTCGGTGGTCTGTCCCGATTGCTGGCATAGATAGAGCGACAGCCATTTGTCTACCTCTCCGGGGCCTTTTTCTTCGGTCTCCTTGGTGTCCCAGGCCGCGGCAGGAAGGGCGACAAGCAGCAGAAATACCAATGCGGCGGTCCGGTGGAGCATAGCTATTCCTCCACCGGCAGACACCAGGCGCGATCGCCGACGAATACATCCGTAAAGGCCGCATCGACGTCCTCCTGCTTTTGTGAAGTCAGGCGGGCGAAGCGGTTTATGCAGGTTTTTGGGCAGGTGCTTTGTGCGACGCAATTGTTGACGAGGGCGGCCTTGGCTTCGGGGCTGGTGGCCCCGTCGGCTCCGGCGTCCATACATGCAAGGATGCTTTCCATGCAATCGCCCCATTGGGCAATCGGGTCGTCCACGGCGGGATTGTAGCGCAGGATCGCCCCGTCAAGGCCGTGGAATTCGCCCAGTTCGCCGACCTCTTTGCAGTCCTCGGCACACTCAGAATCATAGGGAACGGTCGTCTGTTCCCACGCGTTTATTCCCGGGCGTCGGTCGAGCAAAAGCCAGAACAGCAGGGCAGAAAGCACAACAAGCAACAGGAAAACAACAAGCCATTTCCGCTTGCGGGGTTCTTCGGGAGACTCGTTATTCTTGCCTGGATCCTCCGCCATCTTCCTCATCCTGTCGCGTCAACGATCAGCGGGCCTGTCCGGCACAGACACACGGGTGATTATTCCAAAATGGCGGGCGTCTGTCAAATTGGCGAGAGAGTATCAGTCGCTCCAGTCGGTCCAGCATCCGCGGAAATCCTCCGGCACCAGCAGGTTCTCGCGGTTCAGCTCGCCGACCTTCTGGCGTCCGCAAAACGCCATTGTCGTGTCCAGCTCCTTGTGGATCACTTCCAGCGCTCTGGTCACGCCGGCCTCGCCCATCGCGCCCAGACCATAGATATAGGCCCGCCCGATATAGACCCCCTTCGCCCCCAGCGCGAGCGCCTTCAGCACGTCCTGACCCGAGCGGATACCGCTGTCCATATGCACCTCGATCCGGTCGCCGACCGCATCGACAATATCCGGCAGCACCCGTATCGCCGACAGCGCCCCGTCCAGTTGCCGCCCTCCGTGGTTGGACACCACAATCGCATCGGCACCGGTTTCGACCGCGCGGCGCGCGTCCTCCACGTCCAGAATTCCCTTGAGGATCAGCGGCCCGCCCCAGCGTTCCTTGATCCACGCCACATCGTCCCACGACAGTTTCTCGTCGAACTGTTTCGCCGTCCATTCCGCCAGCGTCCCCATGTTCTCGACGTTTTTCACATGCCCGATGATATTGCGGAATTCGTGCCGTTTCGTTCCCAGCATCCCCAGCGACCAGCGCGGCTTGGTCGCCATGTTCAGGATATTTTTCAACGTCAGCTTCGGCGGCGCCCCCAGCCCGTTTTTCACGTCCTTGTGCCGCTGCCCGAGTATCTGCAAATCCAGCGTCAGGACCAGCGCCGAACAGCCCGCCGCCTTGGCCCGGTCAATCAGGTTGTTGATATACTCGCGGTCCTTCATCACATAAAGCTGGAACCAGAAGGGCTTCGTGGTTTCCGCTGCCACATCCTCGATGGAACAGATCGACATGGTGGACAGGGTAAACGGCACGCCGAAGGCCTCCGCCGCCTTGGCCGCCTTGATCTCGCCATCCGCCGACTGCATCCCCGTCAGCCCGACAGGCGCCAGCGCCACCGGCATCGCCACATCCTGCCCGACCATGGTGCTGGCGGTGGAGCGCCCCGACATATCCACCGCCACCTTCTGGCGCAGATGGATCTCGGCAAAATCCGAGGAGTTCTCGCGAAACGTCTGCTCGCTCCATGACCCGCTTT
>JALSHL010000329.1 GCA_026982255.1 Paracoccaceae bacterium
AAACCCCGGAATATGCGCGATCCTGCCCATGTCGTTCAGAATCTGCCCATCCTCGCGCAGGAAGCCGCCATTGCGGAAATAGTGGTTCTCGATCCGCGCAAAGGCCCGCGCGTAATAGGCCGGCGGCGCGCTCCCCTCGCCATCGGAATTCATCGAGGCCAGCGTATTCTCCCACCGCGTCCACGCGCGCGAAAACCGCACCACATCCGCCTCGATCGTCCCGAACAACCGCTTGTGATAGGCCCCGATCAGGTCGCCGCGTTCCTCCTCCGGCACCATTCCGGCAAACGCCTGCCATGCCTCGGGCCAGAACGCCCCCGCTGCGCCGCCGTAAAACCAGTCCAGTTCCGCCCGCGTCATGGTGAAAACCCCGCGCAGCACCAGCGCACGCACCACATCGGGATGCGCCTGCGCATACAGCAGCGCCAGCGTCGCCCCCCACGAACCCCCGAAAACCGTCCAGCGGTCGATCTCCAGCGCCGCGCGGATCCGCTCGATATCCTCCACCAGATCCGCGGTCGTGTTGTTTTCCACCGCTGCGTGGGGTTTCGAGCGCCCCGCCCCGCGCTGGTCGAACAGGATCACCCGATATTTGTCAGGATCAAAAAACCGCCGCATCACCGGGCTGGAACCGCCCCCCGGTCCGCCGTGCAGAACCACCACCGGCACCCCGTCCACACGCCCCGACTGCTCGACATAGATCGTGTGCCCGCCCGGCACCTCCATCATCCGCTGGTCGAACGGTTCGCGCGCGGGATACAGCCTCGCGCGGCGCGGATCGTCGTTTTGGCTCGCATGTTCCGGCATGATTGCTCTATAAGTTGTCCAACCCCGCAAGAATGGCAGCAAGCAAAGACGAGCGCAATGCAAACCAACACCGTAGACCCCGCAGAAGTCGCCAAATTCGAGGCCATGGCCGCCGAATGGTGGGACCCGACCGGCAAATTCAAACCCCTGCACGAAATGAATCCGGTGCGGCTGGACTATATCGTCGCCCGCATTTGCGAGGTTTTCAACCGTGACCCGAAATCCCTGAAACCTTTCGAGGGCCTGCGCCTGCTCGACATCGGTTGCGGCGGCGGGTTGCTATCGGAACCCATGGCCCGCCTCGGCGCAACGGTCGTCGGTGCCGACGCGGCAGCGGGCAACATTCCCGTGGCGCAAATCCACGCCGAGCAGTCCGGCCTCGACATCGACTACCGCAACATCACCGCCGAGGCGCTGGCCGAGGCCGGCGAGAAATTCGATGTGGTATTGAATATGGAGGTCGTCGAACACGTCGCCGACCCGCTCGGCTATCTGACCGCCTGCCGCCAGTTGCTAAAACCGGGCGGCCTGATGATCTGCTCCACCATCAACCGCAACCCCAAAAGCTACGCCGTGGCGATCATCGGGGCCGAGGTGGTAATGCGCTGGCTGCCCCGCGGCACCCACGACTGGAACAAATTCATCACACCGGCGGAACTGGAAGAACTGCTGATCAACGCCGGCCTGCGCCCGATCGACAAAAAGGGGTTTGTGTTCAACCCGATCCAGTGGTCATGGTCCATATCGGATCGCGACCTGTCGGTGAACTACGTCACCGCCAGCATCAATCCGAACTAGACAGAAACGTCCGCAGCTCCCGCAGCACCGGCAGCACCGCGCGGATTTTTTCCGGCCCGAGGCTCTCCATCACGTCGTCGAACACCGGCGCGATGGCCCGCACCGCCTCGTCCCGCGCGGCGATTCCGGCGGGCGAGATCGACACGAACTTGCGCCGCGCATCGTCCCAGTCCGGCCGCACATGGATATAGCCCGAGGCCTCCAGCTTCGACAGCGTATTGGTCATCGCCCCCTTGGTCACATGGAAAATCCGCGCAAGTTGCGCCGGAGTCTTCTCGCCCCCCAGCCGCGCGAAATGGTTCAGCACGCTGAAATGCGACAGCTCCATCCCCTTGGGCAGCGCCCGCCCGAAACGGGTGCGCGCCATCTGGTCGGCGGCGGAAATTTCGCTGAACAGGGCAATGGCGAGCGGATCGTTTTGCAGGCTGTCGGTCATGGTCCCTCGGGCGGTGCGAATACGCGGCTGTGTTTCAGCGACGGGATTTTCGCCCGCGCGGTTTCCACATCGTTAAGGTCTAAATCGACAAAAGTCACGCCTTCGCCGTCGCCGCCATCCGCCAGAACCTCGCCCCAGGGCGAGATCGCCAGCGAATGCCCGTAGGTTTTCCGTTGCGGCGCGCCGCCATCCGCATGGGTGCCGCATTGCGCCGGTGCCAGCACGAAACAGCCGTTTTCGATCGCCCGCGCGCGCAACAGCGCGTGCCAGTGCGCCCGTCCGGTCGGCACGGTAAAGGCCGCAGGCGCCGTCAGGATCTTCGCCCCCGCCGTGGCCAGCGACCGGAACAGCGCCGGAAAGCGCATGTCGTAACAAATGGTCAACCCGACATTGGCAAAACCCGCATCCGCCACCACCGCCCGATCCCCGGGCCGGTAGGCCGCGCTCTCGCGATAGCTCTCGTCATTGCCCAGATCGACATCGAACATGTGGATTTTGTCATAGCGCGCCAGAATATCGCCCGACGGTCCGACCAGAAACGACCGGTTGGCGAACCGCCCGTCCGCGTCGCCGGTTTTCAGACCCAGCGAGCCGATCAGCAGGGTGATCCCCAGTTCCGCCGCCAGTGCACGCAGCCGCGCCAGCGTCGGGTCGGCGGCCTCGACCTGCAACACCTCCGCCTGCTGTTTGCGGCTGGCGGATATGATATTGGTGGTTTCCGGCGTCAGCACAAACCGCGCGCCACCCGCCGCCGCCTGCCGGATCAACCCCTCGGCCCGCGTCAGGTTCGACGCGGGATCATTGCCGGAGGTCATCTGCACAAGGGCGGTTTTCAGGGTCATCCCGTGGCCAGCATCCGGTCAAGCTGCCCGTCGTATTCCAGATCGAACAGGTCGTCGCAGCCGCCAACCGGCGTGCCGTCGATGAAAATCTGCGGCACGGTGCGCCCGCCATTGGAACGCTGGGTCATCTCGGCCCGCCGCTCGGGGTTGCGCATGACGTCGATTTCGGTGAACTCGACGCCTTTCTTCTTCAGCAGGTTTTTCGCGGCTGTGCAAAAGCCGCAGATCGGGGTGGTATAGATTTCGACGGGTTTCATCGCTGGCTCCAAATATAAGTTCGGGTGAATATATAGCCCCTTATCCGTCGCGTGCAACTCGTGCCAGAACCAGAACGTCAATCTGTGTCGCCCCCGCATCACGCAGAACCGCCGCGCAGGCCGACAAGGTCGCGCCCGAGGTCATGACATCGTCCACCAGAACCACCTGTTTTCCCGCCACCCCGTGCCGCCGGTTCAGGGCAAAAGCACCGGACTGGTTGTCCCGCCGTTCCGCGCGCGTCATCCCTTCCTGCACCTTCGTTGCCCGCGTTCGCAACAGCATATCCGGCACGACCGCAACACCCGCCATTCGCCCCAGATGCCGCGCCAGTTCCGCTGACTGGTTGTAT
Source organism: Paracoccaceae bacterium (assembly GCA_026982255.1). Classification (GTDB taxonomy): domain Bacteria; phylum Pseudomonadota; class Alphaproteobacteria; order Rhodobacterales; family Rhodobacteraceae; genus NORP23. Next base: position 3,491 of record JALSHL010000329.1, read on the forward strand.
TTGCGCCGGAACAGCCGCAGGCGGTGCAACGGCACCGGCACGATCACATCCGCATGCACCAGCAGGTCCGGCCCCGCCCGCGCCAGCCATCCGGCCAGCGGGCGAGTCATGTCCAGACGGTCGCCGTGCTTGAACGCCAGCACGGCCCGCCGGCCCGCACCGCGATACAACACCGCCGCTCGCCCGCGGTCCCATTCCGGCGGCTGCGCCAGACAGGAATCACACCACAAATCCGGCGCCGGATCACCGGGCAGAGGTGTGCCGCAACGGTCACAGACCGCACCGCTGATGAACACGGTTTCCGACCAGCACCCCGCACAAAGCCGCGCGCCCTGTTGCGTCAGTTCCTGACAGGTCATGCAGCGCGGCGGGTAAATTCCGTCAAGCAGAGCCTTCCCCTTGGCGGCAAGGAGGTTTATCTGCCTTGGCGAAGGGAATTTTGAAAATGCAGTCACCGCCACTCCTGTTCGATCACGATCTGCTTGCAATCCGCCGTGCCCGTGCCGCCGGTTTCGGGGACAAGGGCGCCTTTCTGCACCGCGAGATTGCCGGGCATGTCTCAGAAAGACTCATGGAGGTTAAGAAAACCTTTACCGACGGTGCGATTATCGGGCCGCAGGGAAATATCTGGGCCGAAACGCTGGACCTGCCAAACACGATCACCGTGCCGGATCGGGAAATCCTGCCGCTGGAGGAATCCTCGCTGGACGTGGCGATTCACGCGCTGGCGCTGCACTGGGCCAATGATCCGGTCGGGCAACTGGTGCAGATGCGCCGCGCACTTCGCCCCGACGGGTTGATGATCGCCGCCCTGTTCGGCGGACAGACCCTGAACGAGCTGCGCAGCGCGCTGGCCGAAGCCGAAACGGAAATCGAGGGCGGGCTGTCGCCGCGCGTCGCACCCATGGGCGAAATCCGCGAGCTGGGCGGGTTGATCCAGCGGGCGGGGCTGGCCTTGCCGGTGGCGGATTCGGTGGTGCTGAATGTCACCTACGAAACCCCGCTGCACCTGATGCACGACCTGCGCGCCATGGGCGAAACCAATGTGATGCTGGCGCGACGCAAAACCCCGATGCGCCGCGAGACACTGTTGCGGGCGATGGAGATTTACGCACGGAACTACACGGTGGACGGGCGGATCAACGCGACGTTCGAGGTGATCTTCCTGACCGGCTGGGCGCCCTCGGAAAACCAGCAGAAGCCGTTGCGGCCCGGCTCGGCACAAACCTCGCTGGCTGCGGCGCTAGGCACAAAAGAGTTCAAACCCTGAAACGGCAAAAAGGGAAAAATTGCCAATTGGCAACTTTCCCCTTTTATCGTGTAATATCAGGATATTATCCCGAAACGTTGTAATCCGTTTTTAGCCGGTTTTTTCGGCGTCCTCTTCAGCGGGTTTAGACCCGCCCGCGTTCGAGGAAACCCCCACCTGCGCTGCACGCAACAGACGGTCACCGATGGCGAAACCGGGGGCCATGACCTGGATGATCGACCCCTTTTCGGTGTTGGGCACCGGTGCCTCGAACATGGCCTGATGGCGTTTCGGATCGAAACGGTCGCCGACCTCGGGCGCGATTTTGGTGATCTTGTGCTTCTCGAAAACCGAGAGCAATTCGCGCAGGGTCAGCTCCAGACCCTCGACAAGCGCGCCGTGTTCCTTGCGCAGGTCCTCGTTGATATTGTCCAGCGCCCGTTCGAGGTTGTCCTGCACGGACAGCAGATCGCGCGCCAGTTTGGTGCCGCCGTAAAGCTCCGCCTCGCGACGGTCGCGCTCGGCCCGTTTGCGGATGTTTTCGGTGTCGGCAAAGGCCCGCAGCAGACGGTCCTTCAGATCGTCCCGTTCCTTGATCAGCGAGTCGAGGTCCGGCTCGGCCAGCGGGTCGTCCTCCATCTCGTCCAGGTCTTCCTCGGGCGTGTCAATGTCGTCCAGAAACTGGTTTTCTTTGTCGTCGTTCATCTTCTACCTCGGTTTCATGACCGGCGGGACACAAGACGGCCCACCAGTTGCGCGGTGTAATCGACGATCGGAACAATACGGGCATAGTTGAGCCGCGTCGGTCCGATAACGCCAATCGCGCCAATAATTTTTCGCTCGGCATTCATATAGGGAGAAACAACCAAAGAGGAACCCGAAAGCGAGAAAAGTTTGTTCTCGGAACCGATAAAAACCCGCACACCGTCTCCCTCCTCGGTCAGATCGAGCAGATGGGCGAGGTCGCGCTTGCGTTCCAGATCGTCGAACAGCTGCCGGATACGCTCCAGATCGGCCTCGGAGGTGCCCTCGTCCAGCAGATTCGCGCGGCCGCGCACAATCAGGCGGTCGCGGCCGTCCTGTTCGTCAACCCAGATGGCGAGGCCGTCCTTGATCAGGTTCTGGGCCAGCGCGTCCAGCTCCTGCCGCCGTGCGTCGATCTCGCGCGCCACCACGGTTTGCATTTCGGAGACCGTCCGCCCCTCCAGCACCGCATTCAGGAAATTCGCCGCCTCGCGCATGGCCGAGGGGGTCAGGCCGGCGGGCGGGGTGAACAGGCGGTTTTCCACCTGACCGTCGGCGGTGACCAGAACCACCAGCGCGCGGTCGGGGGAAAGCGATACAAACTCCAGATGCTTGATCGGGGATTCGGTTTTCGGCGCCAGAACGAGGCTGGCACCGTGGGTCAGGCCGGACAGCATCGAGCCGGCCTTGTCCAGCAGGCCGCCGATGTCCGGTTCGTTGGAATCCAGCGAACGTTCGATCTCGGTGCGCTCGGGGGCGGGGACGGTGCCGACCTCCAGCAGGCCGTCGACGAACAGGCGCAGGCCGCGCTCGGTCGGGATGCGGCCCGCCGAGGTGTGCGGCGAGTCCAGCAGGCCGAGGAATTCCAGATCCTGCATGACATTGCGCACGGTGGCGGCCGAGATTTTCTCGGTCAACGTGCGGGTCAGGGTGCGGGAGCCGACAGGGTCGCCGGTTTCGAGATAGGACTCGACAACCTGCCGGAAAACCTCGCGGCTCCGCTCCGAAAGTTCGGAAATCGGGGTGGTGTCGTTCATTGTTCTGCCTCGTTTTACCGGAAAACTAGGTATTCCGGCGATCAGCGTCAACGCCAAGGATAGACGCAAGCGCCGCCATTGGCTATGACGCATGTAAATCAAACAGGAGATTACCATGCGCCCTTCCGGCAGAGCCACCGACGCGATGCGCGACATCGTTATTGAAACCAATGTTACCAAGCACGCCGAAGGGTCCTGCCTGATCAAAATGGGCGATACCCATGTGCTTTGCACCGCCTCTCTGGAGGAACGGGTGCCGCCGTTTCTGCGCAACTCCGGCCTCGGCTGGGTGACGGCGGAATACGGGATGCTGCCGCGTTCCACCGGATCGCGGATGCGGCGCGAGGCAACGGCGGGCAAGCAGTCCGGCCGCACGCAGGAAATCCAGCGGCTGATCGGGCGGAGCCTGCGGGCCGGTGTCGATCGCAACGCGCTGGGCGAGCGGCAGATTACCGTCGATTGCGATGTGATCCAGGCGGACGGCGGCACCCGCTGCGCTTCGATTACCGGCGGATGGGTGGCGCTGCGGCTGGCGGTGAACAAGCTGATGCAGGCGGGGGATGTGAAATCCGATCCGCTGACCGACAATATTGCCGCCGTGTCCTGCGGGATCTATGCGGGGCAGCCGGTTCTGGATCTGGATTATCTGGAGGACAGCGACGCGGGCACGGATGCGAATTTCGTCATGACCGGCGCCGGCGGGCTGGTGGAATTGCAGGGGTCTGCCGAGGGGGCGACGTTCTCGCGCGCCGAATTCGACCAGCTGATGGATCTGGCCGAAGAAGGCATTGCGGCACTGGTGCAGGCCCAGAACAAAGCGGTGGCCGATGCGTAAATTCACCGAACCGAAGCTGCTGGTCGCGACGCATAATCAAGGCAAGCTGGAGGAGATTGTCCGGCTGCTTGAGCCTTACGGC
>JALSHL010000330.1 GCA_026982255.1 Paracoccaceae bacterium
GGCTGGCGTTCGAGGGCGGCATCGCCCACCCCGAAACCCTGCTGGAGGATCGCCCGACCTCGTTCAACGGCTACACCCCGCAGAATTTCGACAAACGGTTCCGCGGCACCCTGACCGCGCGGGCGGCCCTGCAAATGTCGCTGAATATCCCCGCCGTGGCGCTGCTGGATGCGGTCGGTCCGGCGAAGCTGCTGGCCCGCCTGCGCCGTGCGGGGGCCGATCCGGTTCTGCCGGGCGGCCGGATGCCGGGGCTGGCAATCGGGCTGGGCGGTGTCGGCCTGACGCTGGAGGACCTCGTGCGGCTGTTCGGCGCCATCGCGCGCGGCGGCGAACCGATGGACCTGCACGCGACGGGAACGGGGGTGGATACCCCGGTCCGGCAAAGGGTGCTGTCGGAAAACGCCGCGTGGCAGGTCGGGGATATCCTGCTGGGCACTCCGCCGCCGCTCTATGGTCCGGTCGGGCAAATCGCCTACAAGACGGGGACGTCCTATGGCTATCGCGACGCATGGGCCATCGGTTTTGACGGGCGGCATGTGATCGGCGTCTGGCTGGGTCGCGCCGATGCCACCCCGCTGCCGGGCGCGCTGGGCGTGGATGTCGCCGCGCCGGTGCTGTTCGAGGCCTTCAGCCGCCTCAAACCCCGCCCCGAGCCGCTGCCTCCTCCGCCGGAATCCGTGCTGACCGTGACCACGCAGGAACTGCCGCTACCGCTGCAACACTTCCGCAACGGCGACCCGCTGGCCAACCCGAACCGCCCCGAGATCGCCTATCCCCCCGACGGGGCGCGAATTGAAACAGGAGGCGACGCGCTGGTGATCAAGCTGCGACAGGGCCGCCCGCCCTTCACGGTTCTGGTGGACGGCGCCCCGCTGGAAACGGCCCCGTGGGAGCGCGAAGCGACATGGCAACCGCAGGGCCGCGGCTATGCGGTAATCTCGGTGATCGATGCACTGGGGGCGACGGATCAGGCGCGGGTCTGGGTGGAGGATTGACGAGCCTACCCGTCCACCCGTATCGCCGCATTTTTCGGATCATAGGGGCTGTCCTCGACCACCTCGGCGTTCCACAGGTTTTCGAACATTTTCACTTGCACGACCTGCCCCGTGACCGCCAGTTCCGGCGGCAGGTAGCCCATGCCGATGCTTTTGCCGAAGGCCACGGAATAGCCGCCCGAGGTCAGGCGACCGACTTTCTGCCCGTCCACATACAGCGCCTCGCGGCCCCAGGGGTCGGCGTCTGCGGGGCCGTCGATTAACAGGGTGACGCATTTGGCGCGGATGCCGGTAGCCTCCATCGCTGCCTTGCCGTGGAAATCCTTGGACAGATCGACGAAACGCGGCAGGTCGGCCTCCAGCGGGGTGGCGTCGCGGCCGAGCTCCGTGCCGAAGGCGCGATAGGATTTTTCCTGCCGCAGCCAGTTTTGCGCCCGCGCCCCGACCAGCTTCATGCCGAATTCCGCCCCGGCGTCCTCCAGCAGGTCGAACAGGTAGTTCTGCATCTCGATCGGGTGGTGCAGTTCCCAGCCCAGTTCGCCGGTATAGGCAACGCGGATGGCGCGGACGGGGCACATGCCCAGCTCGATATTTTGCGCCGACAGCCACGGAAAACGCTTGTTGGACAGTGCGGTTTCGGGTTCGGCGTCGCGGATGACCTTTTTCAGCACGTCGCGCGATTTCGGCCCCGCGATGGCGAAGACCCCGTATTGCGTGGTGACGTTCTGTATTTCGATGTAACCGAATTCGCCCGCCTTGTCCTCGGCCGCCTTGTGCAGATAGTCGCTGTCGTATTCGGTCCAGGCACCGGCCGAAACCAGATAGTAGTCGTTTTCCCCCTCGCGCACGATGGTGTATTCGGTGCGTGTCGTGCCCTCCGTCGTCAGCGCATAGGTCAGGTTGATCCGCCCGACGCGCGGCAGTTTGTTGGTGGTGAACCAGTCCAGAAACGCCGTCGCCCCCGGCCCTTTGACGCGGTGCTTGGTAAAGGCTGTCGCGTCGATCAGGCCGACGTTCTCGCGGATGGCTTTGGCTTCCTCCACCGCATATTGCCACCAGCCGCCACGGCGGAAGGAGCGGGAATCGTGGTCACTGAACCTTTCGGGCGCGAAATAGTTCGGGCGCTCCATACCGTTCACCTGCCCGAATTGTGCGCCGCGCGCTTTCATGCGGTCATAGCACGGGGCGGTGCGCAGCGGGCGGCAGGCCTCGCGCTCCTCGTCCGGGTGGTGCAGAATGTAGACGTGGTTGTAGCATTCCTCGTTCTTGCGGGCGGCGTATTCCGTGGTCATCCAGTCGCCGTAGCGTTTGGGGTCGAGCGACGCCATGTCGATTTCCGCCTCGCCCTCCACCATCATTTGCGCCAGATAATAGCCCGTGCCACCGGCGGCGGTGATGCCGAAGCTGAACCCCTCGGCCAGCCACATGTTGCGCAAGCCCGGCGCGGGGCCGACCAGCGGGTTGCCGTCGGGCGTGTAGCAGATCGGGCCGTTGAAATCGTCTTTCAACCCGATATGCTCGGTCGAGGGCATCCGGTGGATCATCGCCATATACTGTTCCTCGATCCGCTCCAGATCGAGCGGGAACAGGTCGGCGCGGAAGCTGTCCGGCACCCCGTATTCGAACCGCGCAGGCGCGCCCTTTTCATACACGCCGAGGATCCAGCCGCCGCGTTCCTCGCGCACATAGGATTGCGCGTCGGCGTCGCGGATGACGGGGTGTTCGGGGTTGGTCTTGCGCCATTCCTGCAAGGCTGGGTCCACGTCGGTAACGATGAACTGGTGTTCCACGGGGATGGCGGGCATCTTGATGCCCAGCTGTTTCGCCGTGCGCTGCGCATGGTTGCCGGTGCAGGTAACCACATGTTCGGCGCGAATCTCGAAGGTCTCGTCCGAGGGCACAAGGTTGCCGCCCTTTTCCACCATCACCACGCCGCGCACGATCCATTCGGAGCCGGTCCATTCATAGCTGTCCACCTGCCGTTTGCGGATGATTTCCACCCCGCGTTGCCGCGCGCCCTTGGCCATCGCCATGGTCACATCGGCGGGGTTTATATAGCCGTCGGTGGGATGATAGAGCGCGCCCTGCAAATCTTCGGTGCGGATCAGGGGCCAACGCTGTTTGATCTGTTCGGGCGTCAGGAATTCATGCGGAATCCCGACGGAATCGGCGGTGGTGGCATAGAGCATGAATTCATCCATGCGGTCCTGTGTTTGCGCCATGCGCAGGTTGCCGACGACCGAGAACCCTGCGTTCAGGCCGGTTTCCGCCTCCAGCGTTTTATAGAATTTCACCGAATAGTCGTGGATATGGCTGGTGGCATACCCCATGTTGAACAGCGGCAGCAATCCGGCGGCGTGCCATGTGGAGCCGCTGGTCAACTCGTCCCGTTCCAGCAGCACAACGTCCTTCCATCCCGCTTTGGCAAGGTGATAGGCGATCGAGGCCCCGACGACTCCGCCGCCGATGACCAGGGCTTTTACATGGGTGTGTGTGGACATGGGGCGCTCCATAGAAACCGGAATATTCTACAGTTTGTAGCGGATTGCGCCCGCGGGAAGCAATTTGTCCGACCAAACGGGACGCATTTGCGACCCGTGGCCGGAAACCGGCCCCGCTCGGTGGCGGGACCGGAAATCGGATCAGCCCATCGGGCCGAAATCGTCTTTGGTCACAACACCGTCGCCGTTCCGGTCGAGCAGGGCAAGCCAGTCGGCGGATTTGCCAAGGAATTCTTCGAGTGTGACCGAGCCGTCGCCGTCAACATCGTTGAAAGCAAGGGTGAAACCGGCAGCGGCTTTGCGCTCTCCGCCGTTTCCGGCGTCGGCTCCGTGGGCATTTTCACGCGCAGCATCAAAGAAAGCATACTCTTCGGCGCTCAGAACACCGTCATTGTTTTCATCGAAGCTTGCGAAAATATCCGACCGGCGGGATGCGGCTTCTTCGATCGTTACCTGACCATCCGCATTCTGGTCCCATTCGTCCAGAAATTTGGCGCCCGGGACGGCACCGCCATGACTTCCGGCAAAGGCGGAAGTAGCAAGGATTGTGGCAGCGGTTGCAGATATCAGAAAGGTTTTCATAGTGTTCTCCGGTTTCGGGTTAAAGACAGGCAGCAGATAGGCGCTTGTAGTGAGTTTGCAATAACCCTGCGGCATTTTTACACATTATTATGGTAAATACCGGTTTGGCCGGAAAATCCGGCCCTTCCCCCCGGGGCCAATGCAGGTTATTCTGCAATGCAGCATAATGGCATCGGGGAGTTGCAGGTGCAGATATTCGAATCCAGATCCGCCTTGCGTGATTATCTGTCAACACGGCGCGACGGCAGGGTCGCGCTGGTGCCGACGATGGGTTTCCTGCACGCGGGCCATATGGCGCTGGTGGCGGCGGCGCGGGCGCGGGGCGATACCGTGGTTGCCAGCCTGTTTGTCAACCCGACCCAGTTCGGCGAGGCGGCGGATCTGGCGGCCTATCCGCGTGACGAGACCCGCGATATGGCGATGTTCCGGCAGGGTGGCGTCGATGCGGTTTTCATGCCTCCGGTTGACGAGATGTATGCCCCCGATGCCGAAACCGTTGTCGAAGTGACCGAATTGTCGAAAGTGCTGACCGGCGCCGTGCGGCCCGGCCATTTTCGCGGTGTGACCACCGTGGTGGCCAAGCTGTTCAACATCGTGCAACCCGATCTGGCGTTTTTCGGCGAAAAGGATTTCCAGCAGTTGCAGGTGATCCGCCGGATGGTAAAGGACCTCGACTTTCCCGTTGAAATCGTCGGCGTGCCGACAGTGCGCGAGGCTGACGGGCTGGCCATGTCCTCGCGCAATGTCCGTCTGGGTGCAGAGGACCGCGCGGCGGCGGTTGTGCTGTCCCGCGCGCTGTTCGCGGCGGCGGAACGTTGCAGGGACGGGGCGAGCGCCGAAGAACTGCAGGAATTCATCACGAAAACCATCGCGGCAGAGCCGCGGGCCGATATCATGGGCGTGGACCTGTGCGATGCCGAAACGCTGGAACCGGCAACGGGCGAAATCACCCGTCCGGTTGTGGCCTTGCTGGCCGTGGCATTCGGTGATGTATTGTTAATCGACCAGCATGTGCTGAACCCCGACGCAGGAGCCTGAAAATGAGTGTCCAGAAAACCGTCCGCCGCATTACCGTGCCGCAAATCCGCAATCGCAAGGGCGGCGAGCCGATCGTCTCGCTGACCTCCTATCATGCGCATACGGCGGCGATTGTCGACAAATATGCCGATTTCATTCTGGTTGGCGACTCGCTGGGCATGGTAATGCACGGGATGGATTCGACCATCGGCGTGCCGCTTGACCTGATGATCATGCACGGGCGCGCCGTGGTGCGCGGCACCGAACGGGCGCTGATCGTGGTGGACCTGCCCTTCGGCACCTACGAGGAAAGCCCGCAGGTGGCTTTCCGCAACGCGGCGCAGGTGATGAAGGAAACCGGCTGCGGCGCGGTGAAACTGGAAGGCGGCGCGCGCATGGCCGAAACCATCCGGTTTCTGGTGGAACGCGGCATTCCGGTGATGGCGCATATCGGCCTGACCCCGCAATCGAGTCATGTCATGGGCGGCTTCAAGACCCAGGGCCGCGATCAGGACACATGGCCCGCGCACGAGGCCGACGCCAAGGCTGTGGCCGACGCCGGCGCCTTTGCCGTGGTGCTGGAGGGCATGGTGGAGCCGTTGGCGGCAAAGATCAGCAGGCAGATCGACATTCCGACCATCGGCATCGGCGCCTCGGCCGAATGCGACGGCCAGATTCTGGTGCTGGAGGATATGCTGGGCCTGAACCCGACACCGCCGAAATTCGTCAAGGTTTACGGCGATTTGGGCGACGGGATCGAACGGGCGGTGCGTTCCTATGCCGAGGAAGTGAAGGCGCGCAGTTTCCCCGACGAGAAAAACACCTATTAAGGAACCCCGATGAACCCTTTGTTGCAGGCGTGGGGCACGCCGTTTGGACTGCCGCCTTTCGACCGGATCAAGGACGCGGATTTCGCCCCCGCGTTCGAAGCGGCCTTTGCCGAAGCGCGCACCGCACTCGACGCGATTGCCGCCGACCCCGCCGCGCCGGATTTCGCCAATACCATCGAGGCGATGGAACGCGCGGAGGGCACGCTGGAACGGGTGGCGGGTGTGTTCTTCAACCTCGCCAGCGCCGACAGCAACGAGGCGCGCGAGGCCTTGCAGCGGGACCTTTCCCCGAAATTCGCGGCGTTCTCGGCCGAAACCCTGATGAATGCCGACCTGTTCGCGCGGGTGGATGCGCTGTTCCAAAGCCGCGAAACGCTGGACCTGACAGCCGAGCAGGTGCGGGTTCTGGAGCTTTACCACCGCATGTTCGTGCGCGCCGGTGCGGCGCTGGAACCGGCGGCCCGTGTGCGGCTCAAGGAGATCATGCAGCGACTGGCGACGCTGGGCACCGCGTTTTCGCAAAATGTGCTGGCGGATGAAAAGAACTGGGAAATGTTGCTGGAGGAGGGCGACCTGGACGGCCTGCCCGCCGCGTTGGTCTCCGCCATGCGGCAGGCCGCGAAGGACCGCGGGCGGGACGGGTATGTCGTCACCCTGTCACGCTCGCTGATCGTGCCGTTTCTGCAGAATTCCACCCGTCGGGATCTGCGCGAGCGGGCCTTCAACGCCTGGGTTTCGCGCGGCGCGAACGGCGGCGGTACCGATAACCTCGCCATCGTTGCCGAAATACTGGCCCTGCGCGAGGAACGGGCGAAGCTGCTGGGTTTCGACTCCTTCGCTGCCTTCAAGCTCGATAACGAGATGGCCAAAACGCCGGAGGCGGTGCGCGATCTGTTGATGGCGGTCTGGGAACCGGCGAAGGCCGCAGCGGAGCGGGATGCGGCGAAGCTGGCCGAATTGCTGCACAGCGACGGTATAAACGACGCGCTGGCCCCGTGGGACTGGCGGTTCTATGCGGCGAAACTGCAAAAGGCCGAGCATGACCTCGACGAGGCGGAAATCAAGCCGTATTTGCAACTCGACAACATGATCGCCGCCGCTTTCGACGTGGCGGGGCGGCTGTTCGGCCTGTCGTTCGAACCGCTCGACGTGCCGCTTTACCATGCAGACGCGCGTGCGTGGGAGGTCCGCAAAGGCGACCGCCATATCGGCGTATTCATCGGCGATTATTTCGCCCGCGCCGGCAAGCGCTCCGGCGCATGGTGCTCGCGTTTCCGCCCGCAGTCGAAACTGGACGGCGAGGTCCGCCCGATCACCGTCAACGTCTGCAATTTTGCCAAACCGCCGGCGGGCGAGGCGGCTTTGCTGACCTTCGACGACGCCCGCACCCTGTTTCACGAATTCGGCCACGCGCTGCATTCGCTGATGTCGGATGTGACCTATGCGTTTATCTCCGGCACATCGGTTTCACGCGATTTTGTCGAATTGC
>JALSHL010000331.1 GCA_026982255.1 Paracoccaceae bacterium
GTGGCGAGGGCGTGGGCGTGGAAATGCCGGAACGCGGCATTCCGCTGGAAATCGGCAAGGGCCGGATGATTGCACAGGGCGAGCGCGTGGCGATCCTGTCCTTCGGCGCCCGTCTGGCCGAAGTGCAGAAGGCCGCCGAGGCGCTGGCGCTCAAGGGGATCACCCCGACGATTGCCGACGCGCGTTTCGCCAAACCGCTGGACCGCGACATGATTCTGGAACTGGCCGCGCAGCACGAGGCCCTGATCACCATCGAGGAAGGCGCAATCGGCGGCTTCGGCAGCCATGTTGCGCAGTTGCTGGCAGACGAGGGTGTATTCGACCACGGCCTGAAATTCCGCTCGATGGTGTTCCCCGATACCTTTGTCGATCACAACGCCCCCGCCGCGATGTATGAGGCCGCCGGCATGAATGCCCCCGAGATCGAGGCCAAGGTGCTGGAGGTTCTGGGTGTGGCGCAAATCGGGGCGAAACGGGCGTAAACCCGGAATTTCCGCACAAAAAATATGGCATCCAGCCGGAACCGCACCATTTTGTCGTGAATTCTCGGGGAGGTTCTGCCGTGGAACCCTGTGTGGTTTGCGGGGTAGGCAAACCGAGGATAGGCGAAGCAATCGCGCCGGTTGTCCGGTACCGGTGTCAATCGGTGCCGTCGTTTGCCAGACGAACAGCCCGAAACCGGACGGATCGAATGGGTTGATGTTGCATGCCCGGCGCGATTACCCCGTTTGAACGTTTTAAGTCCAGCCCGGCGAGAAGCGTTATACGGCGCATTGGTTAAGATAGGGTGAACGGGCAACAAAAAAGGACCGCAGCCACGCTACGGTCCTTTTTGCAATCTGTCGGTATCTAGACGTTTTCGTCAATCCAGCCTTTCAGAACGGCCTTCGGTGCCGCGCCGATCTTGTTGGAAACGACCTTGCCGCCGCTGAACATGAACAGGGCCGGAATGCCGCGCACGCCCATCTGGCTCGGCATGCCGGGGTTTTCGTCCACGTTCAGTTTGGCAATCTTGATTTTGCCTTCGTATTCGTCCGACAGCTCCTCGAGTGCCGGGCCGATCTGTTTGCAGGGGCCACACCACTCGGCCCAGAAATCCACGATCACCGGAATGTCGGAATTCAATACTTCTTCGGCGAAGGTGCTGTCGGTTACTTTGACGGTGGCCATCTGGCTTCTCCTGAATAAATGCAAGTTGGGCGTAAACTATGTATGGCGCGGCGGGGCGTCAAGAAGTGACGGGGCGTGACAGGGCTGCATTCGCCAAATCCGGCGGAATTTCCATGAATTTTGCGTTAAATGTCCAGATAATCGCGGTCCTGACGGGACGGTCGGGATAGATTTGCGCCAGCGCACCGGCATAGGCGCCCATCTGGCGCAGGATGCCTTCGGGGACTTCGGCGGGCGAGTCCGGCACCTCGCGGTTGGACTTGAAGTCGATGGCGAGGATTTCGTCCCCGACCAGCAGACGGTCGATCCGCCCGAGGATACGCCGCCCGCCGAGCGCCTCCAGCGGGGCGGTCACGGGGACCTCGACCAGCGCGTCGGCGGTGAAAAAACGGTGCAGGTCGGGGGCGGTCAGCACGGCGCGGGCCTCGGCCAGCAGGTCCTCCGCCCCCAGTTGCGCGGCACGGGCGGGCCAGTCGGTTTCCGGCAGGGCGGGCAGGACCTCCAGCAGCAGGTGGATCAGGGTGCCGCGCGTCATGGCCTCCGCATCGGGCGGGCCGCCGGCCAATGTATGCGCCCCGTGCAGGTCCGAGGGCGACAGGCGCTGCGCCTTGCGTTCGGGCGGCGGCAGCGGCTGGCGCAGGGCGGCAGGCAGCGCGGCACGGGCGGGGGTATCGGCGGCGGCAGGCGCAGTGCCTTTCTGCCAGCTTGCGCCCAGAACCAGCGCCTCCCCCTCCAGCCCTTCGGGCGCAGGGGCAGGAGTGGCGCCGCAGGATTCCATGGCACGGGCAACACGCTGATACCAGCCCTCGCCGCTTTTGTCGGGCGTGCCGGCACCGCAGACGATCAGCCAGTATTCCGCCCGTGTCAGCGCCACATAGAGCAACCGGCGGTTTTCCTCGTCAACCAGCCGGCGGCGGGTATCCTCGACCTCGTTCAGCTTGCCGGACATCTCCGGCGCGGCAGGTTTCCACAGTGCCAGATCGCCGGAAACCTGCACAGGGGCCGCCTTTTTCGAGGCGTCGATTTTGCGGGTGTCCGGCAGGATCACCACGGGGGCCTCCAGCCCCTTGGCGCCATGCACGGTCATCACCCGCACACGCCCGCCCGCCGCATCCATCTGGCGTTTCACCTGCACATCGTCGGCGGTGATCCAGTCGAGAAAACCGGAGAGCGACGGGGCCTCCACCGATTCATAGTGCAGGGACTGGTTCAGCAACTCGTCAATGCCGTCGGCGGCCTCCGGTCCCAGCCGCGCGACCAGTTTGCGCCGCCCGTCCTGCACGATCAGGATATGTTCCAGCAGGTCGTAGGGACGGCGGAAATCGACCATGGCGCGCAGGTTTTCCAGTTGCGCGACCAGATCGGGCCAGTCGTCCGCCCGTGCGCGCAGCGCCTGCCAGAGCGTGCCCTTGCGTCCGTGGGCCAGGTGGAACAGGTCCCGCTCCGACAGGCCGGACAGTGGCGAGCGCAGCACGGCGGCCAGCGACAGGTCGTCGCCCGGGGTGACCAGAAACCGCAGCAGGGCGAGCAGGTCGCGCACGGCCAGTTCCTCGACGATTTTCAGACGGTCGGCACCGGCTACATCCACGCCCTCGGATTTCAGCGCCTTGATGATGGCGTGGAACAGGGGGTTGCGGCTCTGCACCAGTATCAGGATGTCGCCCGCCGTCACCGGACGCGGACCGTCGCGGTGCGGCAGGACGGTGCCCTCGCGGATCATCGCCGCCACCTGTCTGGCAATCGTGCCGGCCAGTTGCACATGCGGGTCGTCGGGGACTTCGGAATCGACCGGCAGATACCACTCCTTCTGTTCCGGCTTTTCCGGTTTGACGATAAAGGGCCACAACTCCACCCGTCCGGCCATGTCCCAGACCGCGCGGTGTTCGATATCGCCGCTCAGCCCCTCGCGCGCGTCGCCGGTAAAGACCTGATCGACCAGTTGCAGAATAGGGGCAGCGGTGCGGAAGGAATAGAGCAGTCCGGTTTCCTGCAACTCCTGCCCGATTTGCAGCAGGCGCTCGGCAAACATGCCGCGCATCTTGCCGAATTCCGCCGGATCGGCGCCCTGGAAGGAATAGATCGACTGTTTTTCGTCCCCGACCACGAAAACCGTGCGTGGCGTGGCCCGTTCGTCGCTGCCGGAGGTGAACTCCTCGGCCAGAATACGCACGATGTCCCATTGGGTCGGCGAGGTGTCCTGCGCCTCGTCCACCAGAATGTGGTCGATGCCGCCGTCGAGCCGGTACAACACCCATGCGGCCATTTCTGCGCGGGTCAGCAGGGCGCGGGTGCGGGCGATCAGGTCATCGAAATCGAGCCGCCCGAGCGCGGCCTTGCGGGCCTCGTAGGCGCGCAGGAAGACAGCGCCGAAACCGTGCAGCGCCGCCGCCCGTTGCAGGGCGTATCGGGCAAGCCGCTGTTCGCGCGCCCAGAGCATCCGTTCCTTGATGGTTTCGATGATACCGGCCGCGGGAGGATAGGCCTTGACCACCTTGACGACGGGAAATCCTCTGGCGCTGCGTGGCGCGCCCTCTTTGGTCAGATACAGCGTTTCATACAGCGCCAGCGCATCGGTCGCGCTCAGCGCGCCGCGCCGTGCCAGAGCCTCGGCCAGCAGGACATCCTGCTTGCCGCCATGCGCCATTGCCGCCGCCAGCTCGTCCAGTTCGTCATCCGAATACCCCTGCATGACCACAGAAAGGATCTTTTCGTCGTCCAGATCCGGTTCGGTGCCCAGCGCTCTGGCCGCTGCCGCCTCGTCGAAGGGACGCAGGAAGATGTCGCGGTTTTTCAGTATACCGTCAAGCAGCGGCGTCAGGTCGTCGTCGCTGGCATAGGTGGCAAGCGCGTCGAACACCGCGGGGGCGGTGTCGGCGATTTCCTCGAGGATTTCCGCCTGCATCTGTCTGGCCTGCCGGTCGTCCACCTCCTGAAACTGCGGCGGGACTCCGGCCTCCAGCGGGAAGCGGCGCAGGATGTTGCCGCAGAAAGAATGGATCGTCTGGATTTTCAGCCCGCCGGGAGTTTCCAGCGCACGGGCGAAAAGGGTGCGGGCGCGCGCCAGTTTGCTACCGTCCAGACCGCCCTCGCCCAGCGCCGAGAGTTCCTTGCGCAGGTCCTCGTCCGGCTTCATCGCCCATTCGCCGAGCTGTCCGAACAGGCGGTTCTGCATCTCGGCGGCGGCGGCCTTGGTATAGGTCAGGCAGAGGATTTTCTGCGGCGGGCAACCGGCCAGCAGCAGCCGTGCCACGCGGTTGGTCAGCACGCGGGTCTTGCCGGAACCGGCATTGGCCGACACCCATGTGGAGCGTTCCGGATGGGCGGCGGCGACCTGTGCGGCGGTGGCCTGTTCAAGCGCGCTCATGTCAGGTCCTCCGGTGTGAACGGATCGCCGTCCTGCCATTCGCCATAGCGCGACAGATGGTCGTAGTCGCTGGCATAGCTCAGCCGCTCGGGGCGCGGGCGGGCGGTGTAGCCCTGCGCCGGATCGGCATAGGCGGTCACCAGTTCCTGCAACCTGTCCCAGAATTCGGCGATTTCCGCATCCTCGAACCCCAGATCGAGGGTTTGTTGTCCGTTCAGGCCGATCAGTTCCAACCGCCCGATTTTCGAGGGGGCAATGCTTTCGAACCCGCCGTCCTGCGCGATGGCGCCCTCCAGCGGTAATTGCACGGCGAAGGGTTTGATTTTTTTGAGGCTGTCCAGCTTGCCGGATTTGTAGTCATAGATATTCAGCGCCCCGTTCGGTGCGGCGTCGATCCGGTCGGCCTTGGCGGTCAGGGTAAAGCGGGGCGACAGCATCCGGCGTTTGCCTGTGACCTCCAGCCCGAGCGGGTGGCCCTGCTGCCGGCGTTGCTGCTCGGTTTCCACGAACCACGGGGCGATGCGGCGCAGGCGGGCCAGCCACAGGTGGCGGGCGGCGGGCCAGGGAACCTCCTGTTCCAGCACGCGCTGCGAAATGTCGAGGAACAGCGTTTCGGCATCCTCCGGCAGGCCCTCCATCGTCTGTTCCACAAACAGTTCCAGCACGCGGTGCAGGACCGTGCCGCGCGTCAGGGCATCGGCCTCGCGCCCCGGCGGGTCGAGGGCGCGCAGACGCAGGATCCTGTCGGCATAAATGGCATAGGGGTCGCGGATCAGCGTCTCGATCCGCGTGACAGACAGTTGGTCGGGGCGCGCGGCAACCGGAGGCGCGGGCGAGGGGCGCGGAGCGGCGGGCAGGGTTTTTTCCGGCGTCTCCAGCGCCGTTTCCAGCGCCAGCAGCTCCGCCCCGCGGGCGCGCATGGATGCAAGCGCGGTTTCGCCTTCGGGTTTCAGCCCTTCGAGCAGGTTTTCCAGCCGGATCAGCCAGCGCGAGGCCACCGTCGGGCTTTCGCCGTCGCGGATGGCGCGCGAGAGGACAACCTCCTGCGCGGCGATGGCCTGCTGGAAGTCATGCGCCGACAGGCCGGTCTGGCGCTCCGGCAGCGGCAGGCCGATCCGGGCGCGCATGTCGCGGCTCATCCACGGGTCGGGGTCGGGCATGGCGGGCCAGACCCCTTCGTTCAGACCGCCGAGGATGACCAGATCGGCGGTTTGCACGCGGGCCTCCAGCGTGCCGAGGATGGCAATGCCGGGATGGGGGAGGAAGGCCTCCTCCCGGACCTCGGATTGCGACAGGACCGACTGGAACAGGGCGCGATACTGCACGGCGGTGATAGTGCTGCCGAAGGGGGCCTCCTGTTCCAGCGCGTCAAAGGTGGCGGCGGCGGCCTTGCCGGCCTCTTTTTCCCAGAGCGGTGCGGTTTCCCCGCCTCCGGCGGACAGGGCATCGGCGGTTTCGCGGTGCAGCGCCAGCCAGTCGGCCAGCGGCAGAGATTCCGGCGTTTGCGCCAGCGGGGCAAGGGTCCGGCGCAGGTTGGCCACCCATGCCTGCTGACCGGCGTCGCCGTCGGCCCAGACGGCCAGCGCGGCCCAGTCCACCACCGGCGGACCGCCGCGCAGCACCTGCATTTCCAGTTGCCGCGTCCAGTCGAGATGCCGCGCGCGGGCCTCGCCACCGCCGCCGCACAACGGGTGTTTCAGCAGGACCAGCAGGTCCAGCGGCGTCAACGGGCGGGCGGCGAGAGCAGCAATGCGGCGCAGGAAAATACCGGGCGGGGTCAGCGGCAACGGATGGCCGGCGGAATCGTCCGGCTCGATATGCCAGCGGGCCAGCGCGGCGGTGACACGGCGGGTCAGCATCCGGTCGGGCGAGACCAGCGCCGCCCTTTGCCCCGCCTCGGCCGCAAGGCGCAAGCGGATGGCGATGGCCCCGGCCTCGGCTTGCGGCGAGGGGGCTTCGAGCAGGGTCATGCCGGTGCAGGCCTGTGCCAGATCGGGGGCGAGAGGCGGGCCTTCGGACAGCCACTGGTCGGTGACGGGGGCGGGGCGCAGGGCCAGCGATACCAGCCGGTTGCGCGCGGGCGCGGCGGGCGGCGCGCCATGCCACAGGGGGGGCGTGGTGAAACCGATGCGTTTGCGCAGGGCACGGAAACCGTATTGCGGGTGGTCGGCGCGGACCTCCTCCCACGCGGCGTCCGGCATGTCGTAGTCATAGCCCGGCAAGACCACCGCCCCCTGCGGCAGCTTCGCCACCGCCTGCATGAACAGGGCCGTTGCCCCGCGCGAGCCCGTGGAACCGGCTACGATCACCGGATGGGCGGGCGGTGCGATCTGCCACAGGCGGGCGTAGCCCTCGGCCACGGCGCGCTGGCGTTCCTCGGGGTCCGGCGCGTTTTCGGGGCGGTGGTTGCCCCAGTAATCGCCGAGGATTTCAAGGAACCGCAGCGAGCGTTGCCAATGGGCGGACTGGTGGCCGGTGTCTATGGTGTGCAGGGCCTCCAGCGCCACGCCTTCGCCCTGAAAACTGTCGAGCAGCGTGCCGAGGCTGGACGCCAGATCGAACACGGCGGATTCCGGTGCCACGTCGGGCTGTTGTTCCACATAGGCCGCAACCAGCCGCGCCAGTATCAGGCGGCGGCGCAGCGGCGGGATGGCGGCGGGCAGGTCGGCACCCGGATCGCCGGCCAGATCGGTAATCACGCGGATATCGGGCAGCAGGCGCGCACCGTCGGCGCAGAGAATATCCTCGATCCGGCGGGCGGAGCGGCGGGTGTTGGTATAGATCACCGCGCGGGCCAGCGCCTCTGGCGGCTGGCCCTCCAGCCGCGCCAGCAGCCCGTCGACAAAACGCCCAGCGAAATCCACG
>JALSHL010000332.1 GCA_026982255.1 Paracoccaceae bacterium
ATATCTGTTCGAACAGAGCGGAGATTCCGCCGATGTCGTTCTGCGGGCGGATTCGGTTGCCCGCGCCGTGAACAACCTGCTGACCAATGCCTTCCGCCATGCGCGCACGGTCAGTCTGCGCGTGCATATCGATGACAGGGAATTGCGGGTGACGGTCGAGGATGACGGTCCGGGCATACCGCAGGAGGCCCGCGAGGAGGCGCTGAAACCCTTTGTCCGGCTGGATCCGGCGCGCAATCAGGATGTCAGCGGCGGTGTCGGGCTGGGGCTGGCCATCACTGCGGATATCGCGCACAGCCATGGCGGCAGTCTCGACCTCGGGGACAGCGAAGCGCTTGGCGGGCTGAAGGTGACCTTTACGATCCCGCGCTGAGGGCCTCCAGCCCCTTGCGGGCGAACAATCCGACGAAAGACCCCAGTCGCAACCCCTGCTCGATATTCGAGGCATTTCCGTCGAGCGCCCGTTTTTTCACGCCCTGCAATATCGCGGCCATACGGAAAAAGCTGAACGCCACGGGAAAGGTCATATCGGGGGTGTCCGCCAGTCCGGCACGGCGGGCGTAAAGGTCGATATAGGCCTTGTTCTCGGGGATGCCGAGCGCCTTGCGGTCCACGCCGTCCAGTCCGCGCCCTTCCGGCCCGACCGGCATGGCCCATTGCATCAGCTGTGCGCCGAGGTCGGCCAACGGATCGCCAAGGGTAGAAAGCTCCCAGTCCAGCACCGCCGCCAGATTGCCGGCATCATCGAACAACAGGTTGTCGATACGCCAGTCGCCATGCACCAGCCTTGGCGTGGCGGTCTCCGGCGGAATGTTGTTGTCGAGCCAGTCTATCAGCGCGTCCATGTCCGGCAGGGTTTCTGTCTCGCTGGCGCGATACTGTTTGGTCCAGCGGCTGATCTGGCGCGCGAAATAGTTTCCCGGCGGGCCGTAATCAGCCAGACCCGCCGCCGCGATATCGACAGAATGCAGCGCGGCAAGGCCCGCGTTCATGGAATCGTAAATCCGCCGCCGCTGTTCCACCGCGCAGTCGGGCAGACGCGGGTCTGTGTAACTGTGCCCCGCCACATGGGACATGACGAAAAACATCGAGCCGATGACCGCTTCATCATCACACAGGAAATAGGTTTCCGGCACCGGCACCGCGCTATCGGCAAGGGCGGACATTACGCGGAATTCGCGATCGACCGCATGGGCGGATTTGAGCAGAGACCCCTCGGGCTTGCGCCGCAGCACATATTTCCCCGAGGGCGCGGTCAGGATAAACGTCGGGTTTGATTGCCCGGTCGCGGTTTTTTCTGCCGTGACAGGGCCTTTGAACCCGTCGATACGGGGCGCCAAATAGTCCTCGACCGCTTTCAGGTCCAGCATGTCAGATCCGCTCGTTGGTATATTTGCGCAACTCGGTGCGCGCCACCTGCCGGCGATGCACCGCATCGGGACCATCGGCCAGACGCAGGGTGCGCACATGGGTCCAGCTGGCCGCCAGCGGGGTATCCTGCGAGATCCCCTGCCCGCCAAACATCTGCACCGCTTCATCGACAACCTTCAGTGCCACGCGCGGCGCCACCACCTTGATCTGGCTGATCCACGGGGCCGCCGCGCGCGCATCGCCCTGATCCATCATCCATGCGGCCTTCAGGCACAACAGGCGCGCCTGTTCGATTTCCATGCGGCACTCGGCAATAATATCGTAGTTCGCACCAAGCTGCGCCAGTTTCTTGCCGAAAGCCTCGCGCTCCAGCGAGCGGCGGCACATCAGCGCCAGCGCCGATTCCGCGTGACCGATGGCGCGCATGCAGTGGTGGATGCGCCCCGGCCCGAGCCGCCCCTGTGCAATCTCGAACCCGCGCCCCTCGCCGAGCAACAGGTTTTCCGCCGGAATACGCACATCGGTGAATTTGATGTGCATGTGCCCGTGCGGCGCGTCGTCATGGCCGTAAACCTCCATCGCGCGCAGGACCTCGACCCCCTCCGTATCCGCCGGCACCAGCACCATCGAGTGACGCTTGTGCTTGTGGTCGGCCTCGCCACCGGTTTTCACCATGACGATATATATCTTGCAGCGCGGATCACCGGCGCCCGAGGACCACCATTTTTCACCGTTCAGCACATATTCGTCGCCGTCCCGCACGCAGGACATGGACACATTGGTCGCATCCGAGGAAGCAACATCCGGTTCCGTCATCAGGTATGCCGAGCGGATTTCCCCGTTCAGCAAAGGGGTTAGCCAGCGTTCCTTATGTTCTGGCGAGCCGTAGCGTTCCAACACTTCCATATTTCCCGTATCGGGCGCGGAACAGTTGAACACCTCGGCCCCCAGCCGGGTTTTGCCCATTTCCTCGGCCAGATAGGCATATTCGACCGTGGTCAGCCCGTAGCCCTTGTCGCTGTCGGTCAGCCAGAAATTCCACAGGCCGCGCTTGCGGGCCTCGGCCTTCAGCCCTTCGAGGATTTCGGTCATGCGCGGGGTGTATTCGAAACGGTTGCCGGTTTTGCCGACCTCGGCAAAGAATTCCTCGTCCAGCGGCATGATCTCGTTTTCCACCATGTCGCGCACGGCAGCGATCAGCGGGCGCACTTTGTCGGTAATTCCCAGATCCATCGTTTTCCCTCCGTTGCGGTTTCGTCAAGAAAACACCCAAGGCGGCGCGGATGGAAGCAAAAACCGGCACGTTTGCGGTTTTGACCCAACGTAAAAACGGGAAAGCGGCAGGGATGGTAGGCCCGGCAGGACTCGAACCTGCGACAAAAGCGTTATGAGCGCTCTGCTCTAACCAACTGAGCTACAGGCCCGCCTGCGGTTTGCATAGACGCAAGCAAAACGGGGGTCAAGTGGGTTTCCTTTTCGCCGGTGCTGCGCTAAAGCAGGCGCAAATTTCCCGTTGCAGGAGCCAGCCCATGTCCGAACGCCCGAATGGTCTTACCTATGCCGATGCCGGTGTCGATATCGACGCGGGCAACGCACTTGTCGAACGGATCAAACCGGCGGCGGCCAGCACCAAACGTACGGGCGTCATGGACGGCCTTGGCGGCTTCGGCGCGATGTTCGACCTGAAGGCTGCGGGCTACACCGACCCGATACTGGTTGCGGCGACCGATGGCGTGGGCACCAAGCTGCGGATTGCCATCGATACGGGGTTGCTGTCCACTGTCGGGATCGATCTGGTCGCCATGTGCGTCAACGATCTGGTGTGTCAGGGGGCGGAGCCGCTGTTCTTCCTCGACTATTTCGCCACCGGCAAGCTGGATGTGGAGGAGGCCGCGCAGGTAGTCGAAGGCATTGCCGAGGGGTGCCGCCTGTCAAATTCAGCCCTTGTCGGCGGCGAAACCGCCGAGATGCCGGGCATGTATGCCAGGGGCGATTTCGATCTGGCCGGCTTTTCCGTCGGGGCGATGGAGCGCGGCAAGATGTTGCCGGACGGCGTGAGCGAAGGCGACGTGCTGTTGGGGCTGGCGTCGAGCGGCGTGCATTCCAACGGCTATTCGCTGGTGCGCAAGATTGTCGAGGCCTCGGGGCTGGACTGGGATTCTCCCGCGCCTTTCGCAGACGGAACGCTGGGCGCGGCCTTGCTGGCGCCGACAAAGCTCTATGTGCGGTCCGGCCTTGCGGCCTATCGCGCCGGCGGGTTGCATGCGTTGGCGCATATCACCGGCGGCGGGTTGACCGAAAACCTGCCGCGCGCCCTGCCTGACGGGCTGGGGGCCGATATCGACCTTGGTGCATGGACCCTGCCGCCAGTGCTGAAGTGGCTGGTCGATCAGGCGGGGCTGTCGCAAACGGAAATGCTGAAAACCTTCAACTGCGGTATCGGCATGATCGCCGTGGTCGCGGTAGAACGCGCCGATGCCTTGCAGGCCGTTCTGGAAGAACATGGCGAGACCGTCCACCGTATCGGCACAGTCACCGTGGGCGAAGGCGTGCGCTACAACGGCACACTGGCATGAAGCGGGTCGCTATCCTGATTTCGGGCGGCGGTTCCAACATGGTTTCGCTGGTGGAGGACATGGCGCGCGACAGTTTCGCCGAGCCGGTTCTGGTGCTGGCCAACAACCCCGACGCGGGCGGTCTGGAAAAGGCCGCGGCGCGTGGCATCCCCACCGTCTGCATCGACCACCGCCCGTTCAAAGGCGACCGTAAGGCCTTCGAGGCCGAGTTGCACAAGGCCCTATCGGCCGCCAATCCCGATATCGTCTGCCTCGCCGGTTTCATGCGCATCCTGACGCCGGATTTTATCAACAAATGGGCCGGCAAGATGCTGAACATCCACCCCTCGATCCTGCCGCTGTTTCGCGGGTTGCACACCCACCAGCGCGCGCTGGAGGCCGGCATGTGTGTGCATGGCTGCACCGTGCACGAGGTCACGGGCGAACTGGATGGCGGGCCGATCCTCGGGCAGGCGGTGATTCCGGTGCTGGCGGGGGATACGGCCGGAGATCTGGCCGCGCGGCTGCTGCCATTCGAACACAAACTCTACCCCGCCGTCTTGCGCAAATTCGCGACCGGCGAACGGACACCGACACAAATACTGGGATAGACCGATGAAATTTCTGCTCCGCGACGAGGCCCGCGCCACCGAACGCCGCACACCGGTCACGCCGGAGGATGCCGCGACACTGCTGGCCGCCGGATTTGACATTGCCGTGGAGAGCAGCGCAAAGCGTATCTTTACCGATGCCGAGTATGCGGCCGCGGGTTGCGAGGTTATTCCCGCAGGCAGTTGGCTAACCGCCACCGATGTTACCGTTCTGGGGCTGAAAGAACTGCCTGCGGAACCGGACAGCCTGCCCCTGCCCTTCATCCACTTTGCCCATCTCTACAAGGATCAAACCGGCTGGCAGGACGAGATAGCCCGTTTTACCAAAGGCGGCGGGGTTCTGTATGATCTGGAATACCTGACCGTCAATGGCCGTCGCACCGCCGCTTTCGGCTACTGGGCCGGCTGGATGGGTGCGGCGCTGGCGGCATGGCGTTTGCTGGCACGCTGGAACGGCGAAGCCGGCCCCGAGGGCGGT
This sequence comes from Paracoccaceae bacterium, assembly GCA_026982255.1. GTDB lineage: Bacteria > Pseudomonadota > Alphaproteobacteria > Rhodobacterales > Rhodobacteraceae > NORP23. The sequence goes on from JALSHL010000332.1 coordinate 5,016, forward strand.
GTTTCCAGTTTCGAGAACCGCTCCGAAGTCGAGACTATCCTGAAATCGCAGGCGGCAAAGTGCATCAAGCCGCGCAGTGCCGTGGTTATCGGGGCCAAGGGGCGCTCCGGCACCGGTGCGACCGAGGCCCTGAAACTCGCCGGTTTCGAGGTGTCGAAATGGGACATCGACGAGACCCGCGACATGAAAATGGCCGATCTGGTGGCGCATGACCTGCTGGTCAATTGTGTGCTGATGACCGGTCCGGGCATGATGTTGCTGCGTCCCGAGGATATCTCCAACCCGCTGAATTTTCTACAGATGATCGCGGACGTGTCCTGCGACCCGTTCAGCGACTTCAACCCGCTGCCGGTCTATGACGCGCCGACGCCGTGGGAGGCGCCCTTTGTCAGCCTTGGCAAAAACGGCATCCGCGAGGAGCTGGAGCTGACGGCCATCGACAACCTGCCCTCGCTGCTGCCGCGCGAGGCGTCGGAGGATTTCTCGGCGCAACTGGTGAAATCGCTGCTGACCTATCCCGACGGCCCCGAATGGCAGGCCGCCCGCGCCGCTTTCGACGATGCGGTGCGGCGCAAGGGTCAACCCTGACGGTTCAGAAGCAGCAGTTCCAGCCGCTTGATTTCGCGCAACACCCTGTCCGCCTGCATCTGCGGCATCAGACTCAGCTTTACCTGTAGCGCCACGAGGATCAGCACAGCGGCGCTGAAACCGTATTTCACCGCCTCCAGCACATCGGTGCTGGCAAACAGACGGAAGGCGAACCATACGCCGAACACGAAGGCCGTAGCCTGCACCACCATGACGAGCCAGGAAATCCAGCCCAGCCGGCCGCGGAACAACCCGAAGGCAAGTTCGAAATATCCGGGCTCGGGGGCCGCTTCCAGAAGTTTGCTTTCCTGTTCGCTCAATGCCTGTTTGATCTGTTCGTCAATGTTGCTCATCGTTCTCTCCTTCCAGAGTGGTTCTGAGTCGCGCCCGCGCCTTGGCTTTTTCCCTGTCCGTTCCGGCCATTTTGCACCCTTCTACCCGGTGTTATGCCCTATAGTGGCGCGAAAGACGAAAAAGGTTCGCTTTTTCGGGAAATTTTATGCGAATACACCGCTGTTGTTATACAGGATTGAGCGAAAGACGGATTTATGACCGAAACCGATGCCCCTGTTTCGAGTATCCGCAATATTGGCCCTGCTTCGGATGCCGGATATGCCCGCGCGGGGATCACCAGTGCCGCGCAGTTGCGGGCACTCGGGGCGGACGAGGCCTATCGCCGTTTGCTTGTTGCCGGAACCAGACCGCATTTTATCGGATATTACGCACTGGTGATGGGATTGCAGGGGCGGCCGTGGAACGATTGTCAGGGGGAGGAAAAGGCCGCGCTGCGCAAGAAATTCGACGCGCTGACGGCCACAAAAAAGGGCCGCTCCGAAATCGAGGCGGCCCTTGATATTCTGGGTGTCAGACGGCCCTAGCCGACGATTTCGAGACCCGAAAAGAAATAGGCGATTTCCTCGGCGGCGGTTTCGGGTGCGTCGGAACCGTGGACCGAGTTCTCGCCGATCGACAGGGCGAATTCCTTGCGGATGGTGCCCTCGGCCGCTTCGGCGGGGTTGGTGGCGCCCATGACTTCGCGGTTTTTCGCAATCGCGTCCTCGCCTTCGAGAACCTGCACAACAATCGGCTCGGAAGCCATGAATTCGCACAGTTCGTCATAGAACGGGCGTTCCTTGTGCACGGCATAGAAAACGCCGGCCTGTTCCTTGGTCAGGTGGATGCGTTTCTGGGCGACGATGCGCAGGCCGGCGGCCTCGAATTTCGCGTTGATCGCGCCGGTCAGGTTGCGCTTGGTGGCGTCGGGTTTGATGATGGAAAAGGTGCGCTGGATAGCCATGGGTTTCGTCCTTGCAATGGGGCCTCGGCCCGCGTGAAAATCTGCCGCGCGTCTAGCACGCAAATCCGCGGTTGAAAAGCCCTACAGAACAATCCCGCCCGTAGCCACGTCGAAGATCAGCTTGATGTTCAGAACGATCACCACCAGTGCGATAAAGGCCGCCAGAACGGTCATCCAGCGCGGCGCATGCAGCCCGTTCATCCGCGCCTTGTCGGCCGTGAACATCACCAGCGGCACCACGGCAAACGGCAATTGCAGGCTGAGGACGACTTGAGACATCACCAGCAGTTTCGCCGTGCCGCTGTCGCCGTAAATGAATACCGCAACCACGGCAGGCACTACGGCAATGCCGCGCGTCACCAGCCGGCGCACCCATGCGGGCATACGGAAATGGATAAA
>JALSHL010000333.1 GCA_026982255.1 Paracoccaceae bacterium
CTCGAAGAACTTTTGCCGCATCTCCTGCTTGGCGAAATAGCGCAGCGGGTCCTCCTCCCACGGCACATTGGCATCCAGCAGCAGATAGTGGTCCGGCAACTCGATCCGCGCTTCCAGATCGGGCAGCGAGCGGCCCAGCAGCATCTCGGCCCAAACCGCGGTCAGCAGCGGATCGGTGTCCTCGAACAACACCGGCCCTGCCTTCATCGACAGCGTCTTGCGGTGCGCCACATGTCCGTCCACGATGAAATGCAGCTCCTCGGGGCGATAGTCCCCCGGCGTGCGGTAATGTTCATAGGGCCGCCCGTATTCCGGCACATAGGGGCCGCCGAATTTTTTGGCCAGAAAATCCGCCATATAGGATTTGCCGGTGCTTTCCGGCCCGACCAGTGTCAGGCGTTTCTGGAAATAGGGCCGGACATGGTCGGGGATGGAATGCCAGTGCCCGAAAGGATCCTCGCGAATCTCCAGCGAGTTGGCCGGAAAGGCCATCCACATCGGGTCGAGGATGAAATGCTGCGCTCCCAGCGCCCGCGACAGATCGACGATATAATCCTCGGATCCGATCACGCGGTCGATCGGCTCGGGGTGAAAACCGCGGATGATCCGCGCCCAGTCGGGATGGTCTGACGGCAACGCCGTTTCCCCGTTGTTGGACACGATCACCACCGCCTGCGGAAACAGCTCCTCCATCCAGCCCTTGCGCACGGCGGGGGCAATCGGGTCGCTGTCCGAGACCGACAGGATAATCGTCAGCCGGTTGACCAGATAGGAGGCGGTGCGGATCAACGCCACATGCCCCTCGTGCGGGGGCATGAATTTCCCGAGGATAACGCCTTTGGTCATGGTCCGGTCTCCCGCAATGGTCGCCGGTCACAGTCGCGGCACCCCGGTTTTATAGTAGTCGGGCAGGGGCGGGTAAACAGAATTTACGGCCTCGCCGGGCCGCGCACCCCGTGCGGATTATTTCAACACCCGCCCCGCCACCGCGTCCAGCTTCGCCACCAGCGCCGGATCGCGTTTATCCGGTGCGGTCATGATCGCGAACTCCAGCGCGCGGTCGCAGCCGTGTTCGCACACCCCGCGGCTGGCGCCCAGCAGTGTGGGCAGGCGTTTCACCATGCCCCGTGCCTTGTCGGAATTGCCGGTCAGCGTGGCGATGATCTGCGTCACATCCACCTCGCCATGGTCGGGGTGCCAGCTGTCATAGTCGGTGATCATCGCGACCGAGGCATAATCCAGCTCCGCCTCGCGTGCCAGTTTGGCCTCGGGCATGTTGGTCATGCCGATAACGTCGCAGCCCCAGACCTCGCGATAGAGCCTGCTTTCGGCCAGCGTCGAAAACTGCGGCCCCTCCATCGCCAGATAGGTGCCGCCCGTGTGCACGGTGATCCCCTCGTCCCGCGCGGCCTGCTCGCAGGCGGCGGACAGGCGCGGGCAGGTCGGATGCGCGACGGACACATGGCCGACACAGCCGGGACCGAAGAACGACTTTTCCCGCGCGAAGGTCCGGTCGATGAACTGGTCCACGATCACGAAATGCCCCGGCGCCATGTCCTCGCGAAACGAGCCGCAGGCCGAGACCGAGATCACATCCGTCACCCCGATCCGTTTCAGCGCGTCGATATTGGCACGGTAGTTGATGGTCGAGGGCGTCTGCACATGCCCGCGCCCGTGACGGGGCAGAAACGCCATCTTCACCCCGTCGAGCGTGCCGGTCAGGATCCGGTCCGACGGCGCCCCCCACGGGGTTTCCACCGTCTGCCATGCGGCATCCGAAAGCCCGTCGATTTCATACAGGCCGGAGCCGCCGATAATCCCGATCATCGTGTCCATGTTCTACATCCCCTGTGGTCTCGGCATTTTGAATACTTCGGTGGTCACATCGTAATCCATGTATCCCAGCCGCGACAGGGGTTTGTATTGCGTCACGTCGAAAATTCCGTCGTGGATGGCCGCGTCGGACAGGTGGATGCCCACAACCTCGCCGATCACCATGTGGTTGATGCCGCCGGGCAGGTCGATGATCTGGAACAGCCGGCATTCCAGCGCCGCCGGGGCCTCGGCCACGCGCGGGGCGGCGATCACCTCGCTTGCGGCCTTGGTCAGGCCGGCATGTTCGAACTCGTCCACACCGCGCGGCAGGACGGCGGCGCTGGCGTTCATCGCCTCGCGCAGGTCATAGGACACGATATTGGCCACGAACTCGCCGGTGGCGCGCACATTGGCAACGGTGTCCTTGGCATAATCCTGATCGCCCTTCTTGCCGGTGCTGGAAAACATCACCATCGGCGGCTTGTCCGCCAGCGCGTTGAAAAAGCTGTAGGGCGCAAGGTTCGCGACCCCGTCTGCATCCAGCGTCGAGATCCAGCCGATCGGGCGGGGGGAAACAATGGCCTTGAACGGGTCGTGCGGCAGGCCGCTGCCGTCTTCTGGTTGGTAAAACATCGGGTATCCTTTCCTGTTTGCCCGCAAGCTATGGCCGTGATAGGCAAGTGTCGATAGGACAAAAGGGACCGCGCTATGAATTTCACCGATCTGCGACGAGGCTGATTTTCCGCCCGTTCCTGTCCCTGTCCGGTAAAGCCCCATGCCCCTGCCCACACCCGAAACCCCTGACGACTATTTCGAGGTCGAGAACCTGTTCGACCTCGCCTTCGCGCCCGGCCGCACCGCGCTCAGTTCATACCGCCTGCGCGAGGGCGTCGATCCGGTGCCCGGCCTGTCGCTGGTGGCGCGCGACGGCTCCGGCATTCTCGGCGGTGCCATCCGCTACTGGCCGGTGCGCATTGGCACGGCGCCTGCGTTGCTGCTCGGCCCCGTGGCGGTGCATCCGACCCGACAGGGCGAGGGGCTGGGCCATCTGCTGATCTCCGATTCTCTGGAACGGGCGGTCGATGCGGGCTGGGAGCGGGTGATACTGGTCGGCGACGAACCCTACTACCGCCGCTTCGGTTTCAGCCGCGACCTTGCGCGGGGGCTGGAATTCCCGCCCCCCACCAACCCCGACCGCCTGCTGGCGCGGGCGCTGAAGGACGGTGCCTTCGACGGGGTCGCGGGCATGGTGGAGCGCTGGTGAGCGCGCCATACGTCAGGCGATACCGGCTTGCGCGGGAAAACAATCCATGCAAGAACTCCCGACCATGAAGACCGGATACACAATCGGGATTCTGCTGCTGGTTCTGGCGGTTGCCGGTGCGGGATATTTCGGATTCCGGTCGGATCCGGTGGTTTCCGTTCTGTCCGACACCCCTTTTCGCAAGGTCTATCTGGTGCGCACGCCGGGCACCGGACGGGTCTCGCTGCAACTGGTTTTCCAGACCGGTGCTGCCGACCAGCCCCCGCCTCCGGGCTTGCTGCATTACGGCGAACATCTCGTCTGGCTGAGCGCCTTCGGCCGGCAGGAACGATCGGTCGATCGCCATTCCAACGCCTGGACCGACAGCCTGACCACCGGATACCTGCTGGACGGAGAGCGGGACGCCCTGCCCGACCTTGTCGCATCACTGGCAAGGGTGCTCGATCCGGTTGATCTGCCCGTGGAATTCATGCTGGAGGAACGGGATATCGTCCAGCGGGAATACGATTTGCGGCTGGTCGACAACCTCGACGCCCGGGTGGGCGAGGCGCTGAAAGCGGCGGTCTATACCGGCAACCCCTATGCCGTTTCGGTCATGGGCACACCGCAGGATATTGCCGGCTTTACCCCCGAGGCCGCCATTGCCCTGACAACGGCCACCCATCGCCCGGAAAAAGCGGTTCTGCTGGTGATCGGCGATGTCTCCCCCGCAACCTTGCGGGCCGCCATGCCGGATCGCCCTTCTGTCGATGCGCCTTTGCCGCCTCTGCCGGCGTTTACCCTCGTGCCGGGCGAACAGTTGTTGCGTTTTCCCGATGACACGGCCGAGCCACGCATGATCTGGCGGCGCATTGTCCGGCTGGATGCGCCACAACCGCTCGATTTGCTGGAAACACAGCTGGCTCTGTTGAGCGATATGTTCGATACTTCCCTGCCCGGCGGTCTGGCCGGGCCGTTGCGCTATGATGCTTTTGTCACCAGCGCATTCGATATTTCGCTCTGGCCGCTTGACGGGCAGCATATGGAAATCCGCATGGTGGCCTACCCCGATACGGGCGTTACGCTGGAGGATATGCGCGCGGCTTTCGAAACAGCGCTGGAGGATACCATCACCGCCGGTTTCCCCGAGCGCACCTTTACGCGGGTTCTGGCGCGCTTCGAAACCTACTGGCCGGACTGGCAGGACAGGGGTGACACGGCGGACTGGATGGCCGCCTATGTCGCCGATGTGGCCAGCGTGCGCCGTGAGCCGCTGGACATTGCCGCATTGCAGGCCTTGCAGGAACAGATGGATCTTGCGAGTCTGAACAATCTGTTGAAACAATTCGAAAATGACGGGCGCACGGTTGTTGCCTATATTGGACCCGAAGGAGATTTACCTTGATAAAACATTTCATTACAGCATTTCTTCTGCTTTTGACCCTGAGTGCCTGCAAGGATGACCCGCGGGTGATATCCACCGAAACCAGCCCCGGAGGTCTGGATTACGTTCTGGCGCAGGTGCCGGGGCAGGAGGCCGTGGCAATACAGGTTGCGTGGAATACCGACTGGGCTTTCCGGGACGGACGCAAGCAGGCGGTGCCCTATGTGGGGGCGGAGCTTATCCTGTCCGGCGGGGCCGAGGGATATACCGCGGCCGAGGCCGGAGAGCTTTTCGCCGATCTGAATGCCGAGGGGCAGATATTTGCCACGCCGGACTATGTTTTCGGTTATCTCGGCTTCGACAAGCCGGATATGGAGCAGGTCATTGCGCTGGCCAACGCCCATTTGCGTGCGCCGGCACTGGGCGAGGACTGGCTGGGCCGGATCACCACCGGACTGGCCCGCACCTTCGCCGAGTCGGGCGCACAGCCCGCGACGCAGGGCTTCATCGCCATCCGTCGCGCCGTGCTTGGCGACCAGCCCCTGCAACAGGCGCTATCCCTGTCGGATGCCGGCATGTTCGAGGCGGTGACGCGCGCCGATGTGCAGGCATGGGTTGACGAGGTCATCACCGGAAGCCCCTTTGCGCTGATTGTCGCCGGCGACCTGACACCGGCCGAGGCCGGCGCGGCGGTCGATGCGTTGTTCGCAGGACTCCCCGCCGGAAGCGGCACGCCTGTTCGCAATGCCACTGCCGATTTCTCGCCCCGTCGCATCCTGTTGCATCTGCCCGACGCGGGAACCGGCGTGCTGACGTTTCTCGCGCCGATTCCGCCGACCAGTGCCGGAGAACCGGCCGACGAATTCACCGACATAATTCTTGCGCAGGCGCTCGGGGCCGGCGACCAGAGCGCGCTGTTCAAATCATTGCGGACGGAAATGCGCGCAAGCTACGGTTTCCAGACCGGTATAGAAGGCTATACCCGCAGCCAGCGGTTCCTGTATATCACCGGACAGGTGGAGCCGGAGCGTCTGGCCGAGGCGGAGCAGGTGGTGCGTGACTCCTATGCTGCGTTCCGGGAAAACGGACCGTCCGGCGCGCTGGAGGACTACAAGGCGCCGTTGTACCAGAGCGTAAAGCAGGGGCAATCGGATGTGGATAGTCTGAGCACCTCTGCCTTGTATGCGCTTCTGGACGGGATGTCTCCGCAAATTCCGCTCGATATGAAACAGGAACTGGATGCGGTTACGCCGGAGCGCCTGACAAACCGGTTGCAGACGGCATTTCCCGAAGCCTCCGGTTTTATCATGCTGGCGGTGTCACCGGATGCGGGCTCCATGCCCGGCGCCTGTGTCATCACTACACCGGAAGAGGCAACGGACTGTTAGGGCGGGGTCTTGTAAACCCCGCACCCTACGCGAAATATTCCCGCAGGATCCGCGTATAAATCTGTTTCAACTGGCCGATCTGGGCGATTTCCACCCGCTCGTCCACCTGATGCATGGTTTTGCCGACCAGCCCGAACTCCACCACCGGACAGTGGTTTTTCACGAAGCGCGCGTCCGAGGTGCCGCCGGAGGTGGACATCTCCGGCACCACACCGGTTTCCGCCTCGACCGCCCGCGCGACCAGCGCCGACAATTCGCCGGGCGAGGTGAAAAAACTCTCGCCGGAAACCTGCGTGCGCATGGTGATCTCCACACCGGTTTCGGCGGCCACACTGTCGGCCACACCGCGCAGCCAGCCGGTGAGCCTGTCCGAGGTATGCGCATCGTTGAACCGGATATTCACCGTCGCCCGCGTCTCCGCCGGAATGACGTTGTTCGCCGTGTTGCCCGTGTCGATCGTCGTTACCGCCAGCGTCGAGGGGTCGAAATGTTCCGTCCCCTCGTCCAGCGTGTGGCTGGCCAGCCGGTCCACCAGTTTCGCCATTGCCGGCAGCGGGTTTTTCGCGCGGTGCGGATAGGCCGAATGCCCCTGCACCCCCGTCACGGTGAAATAGGCGGTCATGGAGCCGCGCCGCCCGATTTTCATCATCTCGCCCATCACGTTCGGGCAGGTCGGCTCGCCCACCAGACAATGGTCGATTCGCTCGCCGTTGGCCGCCATCCAGTCCAGCAGCGCCACGGTGCCGTCGGTGGCGTCGCCTTCCTCGTCCCCCGTGATCGCCAGCACGACGGAGCCGTCCGGCGGCGTGTCGCGCACGAAATCGATTGCGGCGGCGGCAAAGGCGGCAACGCCCGATTTCATATCCGTCGCCCCGCGCCCGTACAGAAATCCGTCCTTCACTTCGGCGCCGAAAGGGTCCACGGTCCAGGCATCCGCATCGCCCACCGGCACCACGTCGGTGTGCCCGTTGAAGCCGAAGGTCCGCCCGTTGCCCTGCGTGCCCCAGCGGGCAAACAGGTTGGCGGTGCCGTTGCGGTCCACCCGCGTTGTGGCAAACCCGCCCTCTGACAGCACGCGCGCCAGCAGTTGCAGCGCGCCGCCTTCCTCGGGCGTGACGGAGGGGCAGCGGATCAGCTCGGCGGTCAGTTTTACAGGATCGGTCATGGATGCTCCTTGCGGTTTCCAGACCTTTACCGCTCCCCCCGCGTCAGGTCCAGTTTTTGCTGGCAATTCCCGCGATATGGGGTCAACCTGTCGCGCAATGCGGAATCATCGCCGCGCCAGTAACGAGAGACCATGACCGACACCCCCGTCATTTCGCTAAAGAACATCCACAAGAGCTTCGGCCCGCTCGAAGTGCTGAAAGGCATCGACCTGACAGCGCACAAGGGCGATGTCGTGGCGCTGATCGGATCGTCCGGTTCGGGCAAAAGCACCCTGCTGCGCTGTGCCA